>JAJYBA010000086.1 GCA_021779235.1 Bacillota bacterium | reverse complement strand
TTGTGGTGAAAATGTTTCTTAAATCTGTTGCTAAAGGCTGTTGCATGGCAATTAATTTTATTGCTTTGTCCTCTATTTCTGATTCTAAATTATCAACTACGTCATCATTCCTCATTATTTTTTCAGCTTTTTCAGTGTTTTGAGTAACTAAAGCATCGATGCAGTCATGAATTTGCTTTTCTACAACGCTCCCCATCCTAAGTAAATCATTATGAAGCTCCTCAAGATTCGCTTCAAATACTTTTCTTGACATAAAATCACCTTCCTTGTTATATTTTAGCCAAATCTTCCTGTAATATAATCCTCTGTTCTTTTATCTTGAGGTTTATAAAATATATCCTCAGTTTTTCCATATTCAACAATTTCTCCATTTAAGAAAAATGCTGTATTATCAGAAATTCTACCTGCTTGTTGCATATTATGCGTAACAATTATAACTGTATACTTTTTTTTCAAAACATCCATCAGCTCTTCAACCTTTAAAGTTGAAATAGGGTCTAAGGCAGAAGTTGGCTCATCCATTAGTAAGACCTCAGGTTCTACAGCTAAAGTTCTAGCAATGCATAGACGTTGCTGTTGCCCACCAGATAATCCTAATGCACTCTTTTTAAGTCTGTCTTTTACTTCATCCCAAAGCGCAGCTCCCTTTAAACTATTCTCTACAATTTCATCAAGTTCTTTCTTATTAGTTAGTCCATGAACTCTTGGACCATAAGCTATATTGTCATATATTGACATAGGAAAAGGATTGGGTTTTTGAAATACCATCCCTACTTTTTTTCTTAAATCTATAACATCATAATCTGAGCTATATATGTTTTTATTTTCGTATATTACTTCTCCATCTATTTTAACAATATCTATTAAATCATTCATTCTATTAATAGTACGTAAGAATGTTGATTTTCCGCAACCTGATGGTCCTATAAGTGCAGTAACTGAATTTTTCTCTATATCAATATTTACATTTTTTAGTGCCTGCGAATTTCCATAATATAGATTCAAATTCTTTGCTATAACTATTCCCATATCGTTCCCTCCCTATTTACTTCCCGTATAAGATTCATATATTTTTTTTCCGATAATTCTTGCAGATACATTAAATATAAGCACTGCAATTATTAAAACTGCTGAAGCTCCATTAGCTATCTTAGAAGCATCAGGTACCATTCCCTCAGAATTCAGCTTCCATATATACACAGATAAAGTTTCAGCTGGCCTTAATAAACTATAAGCCGAAGCCTTACTGGTTAAGCTTACATTAGCAAAATTCAAAGCTGGTGCACTCATACCTGCGGTATATAATAAGGCTGCTGCTTCTCCAAATATTCTTCCTGCTGCTAGTATAACGCCTGTTAAAATTTGTGGCATTGCAGAAGGTAATATAACATTTTTAATAGTCTGCCACCTAGTAGCACCTAAGCCTAAACTGGCTTCTTTAACACCCGCAGAGGCTGCTTTAATAGCATTTTCACTAACTCTAGTAAGTCCTGGTAGATTTATTATAGTTATAGCTAATGCTCCAGCAATAAGAGAATATCCCCATTTTGTCATGTTAACAAAAACTAAAAGTCCAAACAAGCCAACTACTATAGAAGGTAGAGATGCCATAGTTTCAATACTCAATCTAATAATATTTAATACCTTGCCTTCTTTTGCGTATTCAGCTAAAAATATTCCAGCCCCCACCCCTAGTGGCACTGTAATTATAAGTGTTACTACAAGCAGCTGTATTGAGTTATATAATTGACGTCCAATTCCGCCACCGGCTTCTCCGATTTTGGGCTCACCAAATAAAAATTTTAAATTTAATGACTGCCTTCCATTATATAGTATATATGCTATGAGGCTTACTAGCAATAGAATTACTAAAGCAGAAACTATATATAAAACTATGGTTGCTATTTTGTCTTTAACTTTAGAGCTCATTATACCTCACCTCTTTTTCCAAGTTTTCTAATTATAAGTATAAATATAAAGGATATTATTAATAATAAAAATGCCATTGACCATAATGCATCATTCCAAGCTGTACCATAGATTGTATTTGCCATATCCATAGTAAGTATGCTTGTTAATGTAGATGTGGTTCCAAGTAACCCCTTAGGGAAGGTGACTGAGTTTCCTATAACCATTTGAACTGCTAGTGCTTCTCCAAAAGCTCTTGCAACTCCTAGTACTATTCCTGTTAAGATTCCACTTTTAGCTGCAGGAATAATTACTTTAATTATAGTTTGCCATCTAGTTGCTCCAAGTCCATAAGATGCTTCTATATAATCTTTTGGTATGGTTTTTATTGCATCTGAAGAAATACTTGTGATGGTTGGCAAAATCATTACGCTAATAACTAATACTCCTGCCAATAAACTAAATCCAATTCCTCCGAACCAAAACTTAATAAAAGGCACTAATACGCTTACACCTATCCACCCATAAACAACTGAAGGTATTCCTACAAATAATTCCATGGCTGGTTGAAGTACTTTTGTACCAAGTTTTGGCGAAATCACATTCATAAATACTGCTAAAGCTACCCCTATTGGTGCGCTTACTAGCACTGCAAGGAAAGACACTACTGAAGACCCAAGAATAAATATCAAAGTTCCAAATTGAGGAGGTACAGTTTCTCCACTACCCTCTGGATTCCAATTTCCAGAAAATATAAAATGAAATATTGAGTATCCATGCTTTATAAAGGTATTTAAGCCCTTAGTAGTTAGGAATAATATAATTGCAAAAGTAAGAATCACTATAACCATACCACATAACATTGCAAAACCGCGTCCTAAATATTCATTTTTAAGTTTTAAAAATATTGTTTTTATATCATTTTTTTTCATATCATCCTACCTCAAATAATTATTTTAACGACATTTCAGAAGGAAAATCCTATTCCTTGCAGAATTAGGGTCTAACTTCCCTTCTGAAATCGTTAATATTACAGCACAGAAGGTTATGCTTTAATCTAAAATAAAGACTGGTTTTACCCAGCCTTTAGAGAATATTACTCTCTTGTAGCTTTCATATCTGCCATTGGAATATACCCTAATTTTGATATTGATGCTTTCATTTCATCACTTACCATATAATCTAAGTATGCTTTTGTTACTCCTGTAGGCTCACCTTTAGTGTACATATGCTCATATGACCAAATTTTATACGTATCTGTGCTTATATTTTGTGCATTTGCTTCAACACCATCGATTTTTAGTATATCTAAGCCTGCTTTATTAGCTTCATCAGCAAAATAAGATAATGCTAAATAACTAATTGCTCCATCAGTTTGTAAAATTGCTTGTTTAACTGCTCCGCTTGAATCTTGAGTTAAACCAGTTGCTTCTTCCTTACCGTCTAAACCATATTTTATAAATGTTGCTCTAGTTCCTGAAGATTTCGGTCTATTTATAATTGTAATTGCTATGTCAGCTCCGCCAACTTCTTTCCAGTTTTTAATCTTTCCTGTAAATATATCAATTAATTGCGCTTTTGTTAAAGATTCAACTTTAACTTTTGGATTTGTTACTGCTGCGAATCCTATAACACATACTTTATGATCTTTTAAAGCAGCTGCATCTATTCCTTCTTTTTCCTTTGCATATATATCTGAATTCCCTACTTCTACACTACCTTCTAATACTAGTTTAAGTCCTGTACCACTGCCACCACCTTGAACATTTACTGTTGCTCCTGGGTTTTTATCTGCGAAACTTTTAGCTCCAAGTTCTGCTAAAGGTTGAAGTGCCGTTGAACCTGCTGCAGTTATTGAACCTGATAATTCGGTTTTTGTAGCTTCAGGTGTTGTACCCGTTTTACCTGTTTCATTTTTACTTGAACAACCCGTGAAAATACCTGCTGTCATTGCAACTGCTAATGCAGCCACCATCATTTTTAAGCTTTTTCTTTTCATTGATAATTCCTCCATTCATTTATTTAAATTGTTTTATTAGCTACTCACTACACTTATAATATTATACCCTCAAAGTTAACTCTCTATTATGCAAAAGTTAACTAAAGTTTAGCTAATGTTAATTAAACTTTACAATGAATAAAAATACCCTATAGATAGACTTTTCTAAACGTCTACCTATAGGGTACATTTTAAATACTACGATAGTTTTATTCTTATTCATTGTATGGAATTTCAACTATAAATTTACTCCCGTTTCCAAGCTCACTTTCCACATATATTTTCCCGTTAAAGTTAAGAACTATATGCTTAACGATAGCAAGACCGAGACCTGTTCCACCTTTTGCTCTAGAACGTGCCTTATCCACTCGATAGAATCTCTCAAAAAGACGTGGAATTTGTTCTTTAGCTATTCCAACCCCAGTATCCACAACCCATAGAACACATCTGTCAGCTTTGCTCTCCATTCCAATACAAACACTATCCCCACTCTCTGAGTAGTTTATTGCATTATCTACTAAGTTAATTAACATTTGTTTAAACCTATCCGCGTCACCTATCAATGTTTTTATATTCTGTTCTTGTATTGATAATTGGATTCCTTTTGCATCTGCCGTATTTTTCATTAAATTGTAGACATCTTCTACAATTTTATTTACATTAATTTCTTCTTTTTTAATTTCCTTTTGTTGTTCAATATGTGAAAGCGTTAAAATATCTGTAATTAATCTAGTTAATCTTTCAGCTTCTTCATTGATTATATTTAAAAACTTCTCCTTAGTTTCAGCATCATCAACATATTTTAAAGTTTCTGCAAACCCTTTAATAGATGTTAAAGGCGTTTTAAGCTCATGAGAAACATTGGCAACAAACTGTGTTCTCATTTTCTCTAATTTTTTCACTTCTGTAATATCTTGAACAACAGCCACTGTACCAATATGTTCACTTCTATTGATTATATCTGCAGTTTTTATTCTTAGTTCTCGTTCTTTTGGCCAAACTATCTTTATTTCTTTATAATCATCATCACTTTGATGAAAGATATTTTCTAATTCAAAATCTCTTATATTGTCTAAAAGGTTTTGCCCTATAATATCTTTAGTAATTCCAAATATTTTTTTAGCATATGGATTAATCATTATTACTTTATTTTTTCTATCCACAGCAATTACTCCACTATCCATACTTTGTAGAATAGCCTCTAGCCTATTTTGCTTGTCGGTAACTTCATATAACGTAAATTCTAATTTATCCGCCATCTCATTAAAATTCTTAGCTAATTGCCCAATTTCGCCATCAGATAATATCTTAGCTCTTCTATGGAATTCTCCCTTGCTAATTCTTGAAGTAATAAAATCTAAATCTGTAATAGGTTTTACTATAATATAAGATAATTTTAGAGAAAACCAAATTGACATTGCCGCCGAAAAAATTATTGCTATGATGTAAAACTTAAAATATTTACTACCTAGACCATTTACAATTTTAAGTGGCATGGAACTTCTAATAATAAAACCATCATCGAAAGTAGTTGCAAAATACATCATTGTCTTCTCAGTAGTTTTACTATATCTCACAGAAAATCCACTGCCACTTTTTCTTGCTTCTATTACTTCTTGCCTATTATTATGATTATCCATGGCTTCACCATTTGCATTAGAATCGTAAATAACTTTACCCTTCTTGTCAATATATGTAACTCTTATTTCTGACTTCGATAAGTTCTCCACAAAAAATTTCTCATGATTTCTTAAATTATTACTTTGCAACAAGCTAATTATCATATTATTATTTATTTGGAGCTTGTCTTTCAGATTTTCCTCATATTCATAATTGAAAATAGATACAAATAATACAGTTACTACTACAAATATGAAAATCACAGTGCTTAACAAATATATCACTAATTTTTTTTTCATAGTTAATCTCCAAAATTAAATCTATATCCTATACCCCTAATAGTCTGGATATACGTTGGATTTTTATCATCCTCTTCAATTTTTTGTCTTAGATGTCTTATGTGAACGTCTACAGTTCTTGTTTCTCCTACATATTCATAACCCCATATTTTGTCTAATAAGAAGTCTCTAGTCATAACTCTACCTTTATTTTTTATTAAAATTTCTAGTAGTTCAAATTCCTTTAAGGTTAAATCGACTTTGATTTCGCTTTTAAAAACCTCGTGCTTACTAAAGTCAATGGCTAAATTGCCAGCCTTGAAAGTCTTTTCCACTACCTGAGTAGTGGTTCTTCTAAGTATAGCTTTAATCCTTGCCACTAGCTCTCTTACTGAAAATGGCTTTGTAATATAATCATCTGCACCTAGTTCAAGTCCTATTATTTTGTCTATTTCTTCCCCTTTTGCTGTTATCATTATTATTGGCATATTTGACATATTAGAATCTTTTCTAATTTCCTTACACACGTCTAAGCCATCCATTCCAGGTAACATTAAATCTAGTAACATAAGTTGTGGTAATTGTTCTTTGGCAAGTTTTATAGCATCTATACCATTGTCAGCACAAATAACCTTATACCCATTCTTCTCCAAATTAAATTTAATTAACTCCTGTATATGTTCTTCATCATCCACCACTAATATTTTTTCTTCAGCCATGTTAACCCCTCCGTATTTTTTTATACATTTATTGCTTTAATAATCATCTTCCATGCAGCAATATTAACGACTTCAGAAGGAGGTTTAGCCTATTGTAGGCCTCTGGGATAGATAACGTCTATCAATTGTTATTCTCCAGCTGAAGTTTTCTCTTTCTTATAGTATGTGTCCATTTGTATTCCTCTGAGGTAGATAACAATTCTCAATTGCTATCCCCTACTTATAGAAGTGTGGGACTTATCTTCTGATATATCG
>JAJYBA010000085.1 GCA_021779235.1 Bacillota bacterium | reverse complement strand
TAGAGCAAGTTAATTTTATGCTCATAGAAGACAAAGAAAACTTTTATGGATATTTTCTACTTCAAATGTCTAGAGAGATAAGATATGACATCACTACGCCTACAGCTGTGAATTTTAAGCTATCTAGGTACGTCATTTATCTTAATCCTTATATATTTTTAAATTTAACAGCAGATCAGATGAAAAGCACTATTAAACATGAAATTCATCACATATTATCTTTACATTTAAACCGTGCAAAAGAGCTTAAAAGGAAATTTAGTACTTTAGCTATTAACATGGCAATGGATATAGTAGTGAATCAGTATATAAATTATCTGCCACCCTATGCTACAACTTTAGAGCAGATAAATTTCAAATATAGCTTAAAGTTACTGCCTAATATGCCTATGGAGTATTATGCTGATAAAATTCAAGTGGCACTAAATTTATTAGAGGAAAAGGATGAAAGTGAAGAGGATGACTCAAAGGAAAATCATATAGAAAAAGAATATGATGTTTCTAGTACTCATGATTTATGGGAAGAATCCATAGAGATGGATGAAGAGACTCTGAAAAATTTTACTGAGAAATTTGTAACTCTAGCAGATAAGGGATCAGTTCCTATTTATTTGCAGAGCATGATCAATCGTTTGAAGGGTAATAAAGGCGAAATTCCCTGGAATATATATTTAAAGAGATTAATGGGAACCTTAGAAGGTGACAAAAAAAAGACTATTACACGAAGAAGCAGACGTCAACCTAATAGATTAGATTTAAGAGGAGAACTTAGGGGACATACAGCTAGAATTACCCTGGCAATAGACATAAGTGGTAGCATCAGTGAGGAGGAATTTCATGGAGCAGTAAAAGAAGTTTTTAATATTGTAAAAACTTATAAGCATGAAATAACGCTTCTGGAATGCGATACTGAAATAAGACAAGTCTACAAGCTGAAATCCATCAATAATATAAGGCCACGCTTTAATACTGGAGGCGGTACAAAATTCACGCCAGTCTTTAAGTATGTAAATAATACTGATACCAACATACTAATATATTTTACAGATGGAAAGGGTGAAGAAACCCTAAAAGTAATGCCAAAAGGCTATAAAACTTTGTGGGTTATCTCAGGACGTGGAGATAAACTTTCTTTAAGGGAGCCTTTTGGTCTTGTAAAAAAACTAAAACCTGTAGAAATAAAAGAGGATACTATAGATAGAAATGATGTAATAGGTGATGGATGGTCCATGAATAATCAAGAGCCAATATATTAGGAACTGTAGATATACAGACAATAAAGTATGAAATTTCTCCTGCGTGTTTTGCAAACGAGCTCGAAATTGAAATTTTAATTAAGAGTTTTTTCTTATATTATGCTATAACGAAAAGTATATATTGCTAGAAATGCATTCTGCGCAATGTACACTTTTGTTAGCATAATATAAGAAAAAATATCTAAATCAAGTTTCAATAGTTAATTGTTTCTTATTCAATTAGATTATTATACCTTCAAAATGATCCATTTCATGTTGAATTATTTGTGCCGTAAATCCAGTAAATACTTGCTTTTGTTTCTTAAAATTTCTATCAAAATATTCCACTTCTATCATTTCATATCTCTTTGTTTTTCTAAAGCCAATTAAAGATAAACAACTCTCTTCTGTTTCATAAAGCTTTTCTTTCTTTAATATAACTGGATTTATCATAGGTACAATAAGGTTGCCTACAGTAAATACTAATATACATTTTTTTACTCCAATCATGTTCCCAGCCAGTCCAACACAATGTTCTAAGTTTGCTCTTAATGTATCTATTAAATCATCAATTACTACTATATCATTTTTAGTTGCCTCTTCCGATTTTTGTCCTAAAAACAATATGTCTTTTACAATTGGTTTTATCATATTTTATACCTCTTTTTCAGTTATATTTTTTATAAAAAATAAGATATGATTTTAAAATCTATTACATGATAAAAATTATAACATAAGCCAATGACATTTTTAATATCATTGGCTTAATTTTAGTACTTCAAACGCTTCTATAATTTAAATATTTTAAATTCCATAGGTTCTAAGATTAGCTCATTATTTAATTGAGTTTTCTTAGAAGTTAAAATATCTACAGCTGTGTTATCTAAAGATATCTTTACAGTATACTCTTCATCATTATTGTTAATAGCAATTAATAGAGTTTCACCTTCATAACTTCTTTCAAAAACTAATACATTGTCTTTGCAATAAAGTTTTTTATAGTCGCCATAAATTAGAGCTTTGTTTTCTTTTCGAAGAGATATCATAGTCTTATAAAAGTTAAATAACTCTGTGTTTTGATTTTCTGTATCCCAAATCATACATTTTCTACACTGAGGGTCATCACCACCGTTAAGACCTATTTCATCTCCATAATAAATATATGGAACTCCTTGGTAGGAGAACTGGAAGGCGATTGCAAGCTTCATTCTGTCTACATTATCGCAGCATTCAGTTAAAAATCTCTTAGTGTCATGGCTACCTACTAGATTCCAAAGTTGTCTTGTGATACTGTTCATGTAAAGAGTTCTGTTAAAGGATAGTATGTCGTCAAATTGCTCTACAGCTATGCTTCTATTTGCAAAGAAATCCACTAAGGCAGATTTAAAAGGATAGTTCATTATACTGTCCATTTGTTCTCCCTTTAAGAAGGAGTTTGCTTCGTGCATTATTTCTCCAATAATAATAGCATCTTTATTGGCTGCTTTAACTACTTTATTAAAGGCTCTCCAGAAATCATGATCAACTTCATCGCAAACATCTAGCCTCCAGCCATCAATGCCTATTTCCTTCACCCAATATTCTCCTACCTTTAATAAATACTCTCTTACTTCTTTATTATGAGTATTCAATTTTGGCATTGTACTTACGTCATTAGCAAAAGTGTAGTAGTTCATTTTCTCAGTACTAACTGGGTAACTATCGGCAAAATACCAATTTTTATACTTTGAAGCTTCTTGTTTTTCTAGTAAATCTTCAAAGGCAAAGAAGTCGCTTCCTGAATGATTGAAGATAGCATCAAAAATAATTTTCATTCCTTTTTCATGACACTTTTCTATTAGCTCTTTTGCTGTGTCTAAAGTTCCAAACTGAGGGTCGATGTCATAATAATCAGCTGTATTGTATTTGTGGTTTGATGTAGATTTAAATATTGGAGTTAAGTAAACTAAATTAACACCTAATTCTTCTAAATAGTCTAACTTATCAATAATTCCTTGAAGATCTCCGCCAAACATGGACTCAGTTGTTACTTCGCCGCCCCATATAGAAGTATTTTCTGGATCATTACTTTTATCTCCATTACAGAAACGGTCCGGGAAAATTTGATATACAACGGCTTCTTGTAGCCAAGTAGATTCTTCATATAAATCTCCCTGTGCTAAATAGGCAAATTGAAAAGCCGTGAATTCTTTTAGAGTTGGTGCGCTATCTCTAAAGCCCCTCTCATCGAAATATAGTTTATTGTTATTTGTATCAACTAGTTCAAAGTAATATCTATATCTGTTTCTCTCTACAGATACTTCTGTTTCAAAATAATCAAACAAGTCAGCTTGAGCTGTAATTTTCATTTCTTTTATATGGTATGGGTCTAACCAATTATATCTATCTTTATAATGTAGATTACACTTTTTAATATCATCTTTTGCTGTTCTTATTCTTAACACTAGTGTGTTTAAATCTTTACCATAAGCGTAGGGGGTTTCAGTAATATGATATATTGCATGTTTATTCATTTTTATCTACCTCACTTTTATCTTTGAATTTTGCATATGGAAAAAGGTAATAAGTATAAAGTGCTATGGATATTTTTCATATACTTTAGTGAATTTATGGTGCAATTATAGCATAACCATTTAGTCTTAATTGTATATACTTCATAAAACATGTACATATACTATGTGATTTTGAGTGTTATTATTGACCTTATTTTTTAAAGATGTTAAAGTTAAAACAAGATTTTTATCAAAAATAAAGAGGTGTAAAATATGTTAGAGACCTTTGAATCTGATATTTATATTTTTAATAATGATATATCCTTTTTAATTGAGTCGAAAAATATACCAAAGGTATTAAGCACCCTAAAAGAAAAACATATAGCGGAAAAAGAAAATGGACAATCAATTAGTAATAAAAAAAATGATTTAATTATTTGGAATGCTATATACACTAAGGAAATTATAAAAAATGGTGTATCCAAAGGTGCGCTTCATCCACTATATAATAAATTTTATGATAAAATCCAAGTTATTACTAAATTAGATGAGTTGCAAGCTTTAGAGATTAGCATGGCTACAGCATATTTTAATATTTTAATAAATGACATTGAGGTCACTGACAATTTTATGATTAATAAAATGCTTCAACACATCCATGTTAATATTGAAAATCACTTGTCCCTTGATAGATTAGCTAGGGATTTAAATATTTCTGTGGGTTATGCAAGCGATTGCTTTAAAAAGCACATGGGCATTCCAGTGATGAGGTATGTACAAAAAGTAAAAATAGATAGAGCAAAAACGCTGCTACTGAGTACAGATAAAAGCATTTTATATATTGGAATTTTATTAGGGTTTTATGACCAAAGCCATTTCAGTAGAGCTTTTAAAGCTATAGTGGGGGTTTCCCCAACAGTGTATAGAAATAGTAATTACGCCTAAGGAAGATAAAGATAAAAATTTCAGAGGGGGATAACAATTGATAATTGTTATCTGCCACAGAGGGTTACAGGAGGGATAAGAATGGATAAGAAATGGTGGAAAGAAGCAGTAGCATATCAGGCTTATGTTAGAAGTTTTAAGGATTCAGATGGTGATGGAATAGGTGACTTAAAAGGAATAATAGAAAAACTAGATTATTTGAAAGAGCTTGGAGTAGACATACTATATTTAAATCCTATAAATAAGTCACCTAATGATGATAATGGATATGATATCAGTGACTTTAGAGACATAATGAATGAATTTGGGACACTTACGGATTTTGATGAGTTAGTTAAAGGTCTTCATGATAGAGAAATGAAGTTAGTAATGGATCTAGTAATAAATCATAGTTCCGATGAACATCCTTGGTTTGAGATGAGTAGACAGAGTAAAGATAACCCATATAGAGATTATTACATATGGAGTCAAGGAAAAGATGGTAACCCACCAAATAATTGGGGCTCATTTTTTGGAGGCAGCGCTTGGGAATATGATGAAATATCAAAAGAATATTATCTTCACATTTTCTCTAAGAAGCAACCAGATTTAAACTGGAGAAATGAAAAGTTAAGAGAAGAAATAAAGCATATGATAAAGTATTGGATGGGAAAAGGTGTAGATGGATTTAGAATGGATGCAATTAACCATCTCGAAAAAGATCATTCCTTTCCTAATGGAATAATAGAAGAAGGCAATGTATATGGCAACTTTATAAAATATGTACAAAACCTACCTGAGGTTCATGATTATTTAAAAGAATTAAGAAAAGATGTATTTAATACTGGATATCATGTAGTGATCGGTGAAACTGGTGGAATAAGCTATCACAATGCCCATGTTTATACAGGAACAGATAAAGGAGAATTAGATTTCACCTTCCATTTTGATATGCATAGTGTAGGCAGAGGGAAAACTGATTGGGAAAGGCAACCTATAAACTTAATAACGGATATAAAAGAAAAGATGAGTGGATGGCAGGTAAGGCCAGAGGAAGAAGGGTGGTGTCCACTATTTTACTCAAACCACGACACTACAAGAACTATATCAAGACTAGGAGAAGAGAAGAAATACTTAAAGGAATCTGCAAAAATGTTAGCTACTCTCCAACTGACTCAAAAGGGAACTCCCTTTATTTATTATGGTGATGAAATAGGAATGACCAATGCTTGGGACTTTAAATTAGAGGATTATAGAGACGTGGCTGTGTCTAATAAACACAAGGATTTAGTTAAGGGCGGGTTAGTAAGTGAAGAAAACTATCTAAAAGGACTACACTATATGTCACGAGATAACTCAAGAACACCAATGCAGTGGAATAATAGTGAAAATGCAGGTTTTACTACGGGTGAACCATGGATAAAAGTTAACTCAAATTATAAAGAAATTAATGCAGAAGAACAAGTAGAAGATCCAAACTCCATATTAAAGTATTATAAAAAATTGATAGCTTTAAGAAAAAATAAGGCTGCATTAGTGTATGGTAGCTTTCAGGAAATTTATAGGGAACATGAGGAAATATATGCATATCTAAGACAATTAGAGGGACAGACCCTATTAATTATAGTTAATTTCTTTGGAAATGAACCAGTATTTGAATTTCCAGAGTATATCGATTATGACAAAAAGCAGGTATTGTTATCAAACTATAAGGTGGAAGGCGAAGAGATTAGTAAGAGTATAAAATTAAGACCTTATGAAACAAGGGTGTATGAAATTTCTCCTGCTTGCCTTGCAAACGAACGTAAGTTATCCAAAATGTGATAGCTTTATTTTGATAGTAAAGCTATAATTAAAGTGTTCATTGGGTAAAGTAAGATGATGAATAATTAAATAAGTTAAAGGCGGATATACATGAGAAATTTAAAGATGATATTAGAATTTGATGGAAGTAGATATAAAGGATGGCAAAAACAAGAGGATAATGATTTAACGGTTCAAGGTAAAATAGAAGGTGTTTTGACCAAAATGGCAGGAGAACCTGTGCAGGTTTTAGGCTGTGAAAGAACTGATGTAGGAGTGCATGCTGAAAATTATTTGGCAAACTTTCATACTAATTGCGATTTAAGTATAGAAGCTATGCTGGATT
>JAJYBA010000084.1 GCA_021779235.1 Bacillota bacterium | reverse complement strand
AGTCTTTGCAATTAACAGTACCGCTGCTGAAGTGCTTTCAGCGCCAGCTATATAATCAAGTCCAGCACCGAAGAATCCAGCTACACTTAATATTAAGACTAAAACAGAAATAGTTACAGCTAAAGTATTTGACTTAAACATTGTAAAGGGAGCTTTATTTCCTTTAAGTCTGAAAACTAAATATGCTATAGCTAAGATTATATATGGTAAAATTAATGATAATGAGGATAGATCAGTTAACAATTTAAAGAAAGAGTCTATTGAATTTAATCCTACTAGTGGAACTACTATTAATACAATAACAATTGCACATTGAGTCCATAGAGCATTTTTTAAAGTACCATCCTCTTCTTTTTTAGTTAAAAATTCAGGGAAGGTTCCTTCTGGTACTTCTGAGAACATAGCTCTTATTGGAGATTCCATCCATAAAACATATGCAGCTACAGAAGTTATAGTTAAAATAACTGCATAAAGTTGAACTATAATTCTTCCGTTTAATCCCCAGTTTTCTGCTAAAGTTTTATATACTACATAGCTTGCATCCTTAAGACCAGCCTTTTGCAATAATTCTGGTGATGCAATTAAAGAAACAGCCACAGAACCAACAATATAAGCTACAGCAACTAAAGCTGTTGCAATAATAACTCCTTTTGGGAAGTTTTTCTTAGGGCTGTCCACTTCACCAATATAAGTTCCTGCTACTTCTGCTCCAGCAACTGCAAATAGTAACCATGAGAAGGTAGCAAAATATGAAGTGTTCAGTTCTGGTATAACTGTTTTAGCACTAAATTCTGTTGCAGAAGGTGTGCCTGTAAAGTAACCAATAATTGCAAATACTATAAAAATTACAGTAGCTCCAATGGTAAACTTACCTCCAAAGTCACTAATCTTGGAGAATCTTTTTATACCTTTTGTAGCAATAAAAGTTAATACTACTGCTAGTACTATACCTATATATGCAAGCATATATGCGTTTGAGTCGTTAAATTTATTTTCTCCAAATATTGCCCAAGATACCATAACGGGTATTCTTGCAAAAACCATTTGTAAATAGAATAAATTAGCAATGAAGTATGACCATGTACCTATGTATGCCCACTTTGATCCAAGAGAACCGTCAATCCAAGCATATATACCGCCCTGTTTATCATTGTTTGCAGAAGCTAATTCAGCTATAATTCCGGATAATGGTAAGAAGAATAATAAAGATACTACAAGCCAAGATGGAATAGAGGCTGGTCCAAGTGCAACGGAATTTGAAGTAATGTTACCAAAGCCAAAAGTTGGTACGAAGATTAACATTATCAAGGTCCATAAACCAAGTTTTTTCGTTTTGTTCATAATAACCCTCCTAAAAATGTATTTTCTTTTGTTAATTCCTATGAACATAGATTATACCATAAATTAAGCAGAATAGATTTGTAAAATTTAGCTACATCAAAATACAGGAAATCTATGAACAATGAATATATCATGATACATAAAATTTAACATATTTATTATAATGTGAAAACGTTAACAGTGCAAATGCTAAAATAGAGCGAAATTGTTAGAAAAATGTAATAATTCCAGTTTAAATGGAATTTTCTATGTTTGGCTTAAAATTTAAGAAAATCTTAAAATACAAAACACAGGGTAAAATTTGCACCCTGTGTTTTACACTTTTTGTTTATATATTTTATTTAATCATGTGAGCCATAGCTCCAGAGATAAAAGGAACTAACCAAATAATCCAAACTATTATACTAAATTTATGGAATTTAGCTATCATAGCTTCATTTTTCTTAATAAGAACAACTGCAGCCCATACAGCATGAATAAGCATTAGGGCTATAGCAATAACACCAGTAATTCCATGTAAGTTGATACCAGATGTTACTTGAACTGAATTACTTGCTATACTTTCCATAAGTAATGTACCAGTTGTATCACATACGAGGCCGAGTAGGAATAAGCCTAAATGCCAAAGCTTAAGTGTTCCTTGAATTTTTTCACTCCAAACACCAATTGTATAAAACACAAGCGCTAAGTTTATAAAAATAATTGCATAAATTAACATAATATTCATCCTCCATCGTTTTATATATTTAGAATTTTAAAATCAACGTTTTTCAGTGCATCCTCCTTTATGAATTGTGTTCATATAATTTTGAAAAAATATCTTATATTAACTTGCAATATAAGATAAAAACTTATTACTATATTTTCAAATTATCATATAGTTCATCAAAGCTTATAAACTTGTTTTTGTTAAGATACATTAAGTTAGAAATAATAAGTTCTGCTAGTTTATAAGAAGAAAGAGTGGAGGTTACATTCCCCTTGGCTTTTTCAATATCTAATAGTTCACCTATTTTAATGTATAGAATATCGTATCTACTTGCTTCTTTACATCTATAATCATTTCCATTAAGCTTAGCCATTTCATAGAAAATCGATATGTAACTACTTACAAACATCCCGATTGATACATATATTTTTCTGAATTTCTCTTTACAAGGGTCCTCTGCAAGCTTTAGTTCATCTACTAGATTAGCTACTTTCTTCCAATCTTCCCTAAATATTTCGGCTACAAGCTCTTCTTTAGTTGAAAAATAATTATAGAAAGTCCCTGTGCCAATATTGCAGCTTTTTGCAATTTCTCTTATACTTAGATCTTTAAAGTTTTTGGTTAATAGGATATTTTTAGCTTCTAAAAGTATATTCTCTCTTAAATTTTCAATAACTTTGGGCATATTGTCACCTCGTTTATGAACTGTGTTCAGTATAACATCAATATTTTAATATTTCAAGTATATTGCAAAAAAAAATTACATTTTTTTAGAAAGGTTCTCTCTTCACTAAGTAATTGTAAAATTCATAAAAATTTCGAATAAATTCTATTGAAATTTACAAAACCTTGCAGTATACTAGATGTGAAAGCGGTAACATATTTCAGAAAATTAAGTCTTAGTGACATTTGGTGAACTGGAATATAAACTAAACTTAGTAATTATTTATTCAGAACTCTGTAAGCGTTTTCCAGAATATGAGGAGGCCTAAAATGACAGTTACAATAAGTGATATTGCTGAAAAGGTGGGAGTATCCCATGCAACAGTATCAAGAGTTTTAAACAATTCGGGTTATGTAAAAGATGAAACAAGAGAAAAAGTTCTTAAGGTAATAAAAGAGCTAAATTATACGCCCAGTGCTATAGCTAGAAGCTTATCTACAAGCAAAACCAATACTATTGGCGTTATAGTTCCTGATATAAACAATCTGTTTTTTGGGGAGATCATTAAAGGTATTACTGAAATTGCTGATGAGCACAACTTAAACATAATTCTTTGTGACACTGATGAGAATAAGGATAAAGAACTAAAAGCTATTAATGTCCTTAAAGAACAAAGGATCCAAGGCTTAATTATAACACCAACCTTCTACAAGGACTCAGGTAATAGTGAAAACTTAAATACTCTTAAAAATTTGGGAATACCCATAATTTTAATTGATGGCCATGTTGAATATCTTGACTTTAGTGGAGTTTTTATCGATCACATAAAGGGTGCTTATGATGGAACAGCTGCTTTAATAGAAGCCGGACATACAAAAGTAGCTATAATTACAGGCGATATGAATTCTAGACCGGCAAAAGAGAGATTGCTTGGGTATGAAAAAGCCTTAGAAGCTAATAATATTCCTATAGAGAATGATTATATTTTTAATGGTAATTATAAATACGAGACAGCTTATGAGATTACAAAGCAAATATTAAAAATGGATAATAGACCTACTGCTATTTTTGTAAGTAGTAATACCATGATTTTAGGGTGCATAAAAGCTTTTTATGAAGAAAAACTAAACATACCAAAGGATATGGCTATTATAGGCTTTGATAAGGTTGATGTATTAAATATAATAGGGATGAATATTAGTTTTATTAATGGTCCATCTATAGAACTTGGTAGAATTGGGATGAAAATGTTATTAGAAGATTTAAATAGTAAAGGACGTAATGAAATTAAAAGGATAACCATTTTGCCAGAGCTTCTCTTAAAAGGATCAGAAAAATATATAGAAAATAACTGTGAATAAAATAAATTTACAGTTACGCTTCTAAATAAGATGTGACCGCTTACAGAGTTTATTTATATAAAAAAATTTAGAGTAGACATTTGTAATTTCAATTAAGGAAATGATAATGTCCATTTTCGTTTCTTTAATTGAAATTAAATTTATAAAATATAAAGGAGTAGATTAATATGAAAATAGAGCAATACATAGACCACACATTATTAAAACCACAGGCATCCGAGGAAGAAATTATAAAAATTTGTGCTGAAGCTAGAGAATACGGATTTGCTTCAGTATGTGTAAATGCATATTACACATCACTGGTAAGAAGAGAACTAGAAGGAACTAACGTGAAAACTTGCGTTGTTGTTGGATTTCCATTAGGAGCTACTACAAAAGAAGTAAAAGCATTTGAAACAAAACAAGCTATTGAAAATGGTGCTCAAGAAGTAGATATGGTAGTTAATGTTGGTGCTATAAAATCAAATAAATATGAGATAGTAAAAGAAGATATAAAAGCAGTAGTTGACGCTGCCAATGGAAATGCATTAGTTAAGGTAATATTAGAAACTTGTCTTTTAACTGATGAAGAAAAAGTTAAGGCATGTCAAATAGCTAAAGAAGTTGGCGCAGACTTTGTAAAAACTTCAACAGGGTTCTCAACAGGTGGAGCAACAGTTCATGATATAAAATTAATGAGAGAAACTGTAGGGAAAGAAATGGGAGTTAAAGCTTCTGGCGCAGTAAGAACAACTGAAGATGCAAAAGCTGTTATTGAAGCTGGAGCTAGTAGAATAGGAGCTAGTAGTTCTATAGCAATAGTTCAAGGAACTAAAGATTCAAACTCTGATTATTAATTTTTAGTAAACTGAAATAATTATATAGAGTAGTATTTTCCATAGAGAACCAAATTTTTATTTATTAATATTGGTTCTCTTAAATGATTTTAAAAAAATATAAATAATTACGGGGTGAGCAATATGAGAATGTATGATTTAATAATGAAAAAAAGGAATGGTAGTGAACTTACTACAGAAGAAATTAATTTTTTTGTAAATGGATATGCTGAAGGTACTATCCCAGATTATCAAGTATCGGCACTAATGATGGCTATATATTTTCAAAAAATGAATAAAAGGGAAACTGCTGATTTAACTATGGCAATGGTTAATAGTGGAGAAATAATTGATTTATCAGCTATTGAAGGAGTTAAAGTAGATAAGCACAGTACTGGTGGTGTAGGTGATACAACTACGTTAATACTTGGACCTATTGTTGCAGCGGCAGGTGTGCCAGTTGCTAAAATGTCAGGAAGAGGGCTTGGACATACTGGTGGAACTATTGATAAATTAGAATCTTTTGATGGCTTCTCCACTTCTATGTCAATTGAAAAATTTATGGAAAATGTAAATAAAGATAAAATCGCTATAGGTGGTCAAACTGCTGATTTAGCACCAGCAGATAAACTACTATATGCACTTCGTGATGTAACTGCAACCGTTGATAATATGTCTTTAATTGCAGGAAGCATAATGAGTAAAAAAATAGCTTCAGGAGCAGATGCTATTGTACTTGATGTAAAAACAGGCAGTGGTGCTTTTATGAAAAATGAAGATGATGCTTTTGAACTTGCAAGAGAAATGGTTGATATAGGAAATAATGTTGGTAGAAATACTATTGGTGTAATAACTGATATGGATCAACCACTAGGCTTTGCAGTTGGAAATGCTTTAGAAGTAAAAGAAGCTATAGATACATTAAAAGGTGAAGGCCCAGAAGATCTTACAGAACTTTGTTTAACCTTAGGAGCACACATGCTTGTACTAGGTGAAAAAGCAAAGGATGCTGAGGAAGCAAGAAAGATCCTTAAGGATATTATAAAATCCGGAAAAGGTCTTGCAAAATTAAGAGAACTAGTAGTAGCACAAGGTGGAAATCCAGCTTATGTAGATGATCCATCAATGTTCCCAGTGCCAGCTATTGTAGAACCAATTATATCAAATGTAGAAGGTTATGTTAAAGGAATAAAAGCCGATGACATAGGAATAGCAGCTCTAGTTTTAGGTGCTGGACGTGAAACAAAAGAAAGTGTAATAGACTTAGCTGTAGGTATTGTTCTTCATAAGAAAATTGGAGATTTTGTAAAGAAGGGCGAGGCTATTGCAACAGTTTATGCAAATAGCGCTGAAAAACAAAAAACATCTGTAAAAATGGTATTAGATGCATATGAAATAGTACAAGAAGAAATAATAGCTAAACCATTAATCAAAGGTGTTGTTACGAAAGATGGTATAACAAGATTTTAATTGAATATTTCAATTAGTAGAGAGTAGAGGGTGTATACCTTCTATTCTTTTATTTATAGGAAATTATAAAATCTTCATCATTTTAACACGCTAAGAAAAGCATATATTACGGAAAATGCATTTGAGCAAGCGTTAGTAATTCTTAACTAATTTTGATGGAAGAGACGTTAAGAAAATTACATGTTTGAGCGATAGCGAGTTTGTACTTTTTAGTATCTTTCAGTAAAATTAGTTTAGAATTACTCAGCGAAGCGAAATGTAGTTGTAGTAATATATACTTTTCTCCTTTTTTTGTTTGAGTTAAAGCACACTTTAGAGTTACAATGTATATAGGATAGGAGGGGTACATATGAATATTCTAATTGTAGAAGATGAACAAGATATAAGAGAATTGCTAGAAATACATTTATCAAAAGAAGGATATAAGATTTTTACAGCAGAAGATGGTATACAAGCTTTAGACATAT
>JAJYBA010000083.1 GCA_021779235.1 Bacillota bacterium | reverse complement strand
GGATATGCTGTTAGTGATGCAACAAATACAAGTTTAGATTATGATTCTACTGGTAAGCCCGTTCTAAACTATGCTGATGCAGATAGTCAAAGTTTAAAAACAGAGCCAATGCTAATTCCTCTTGTTATACCAGAAAAAATTACAGATCCTAGTGATGCAACAAAAACTTTAAGAATTAGAACTTTTTCTATAGAAAAAGATGGAATGATAAAAGCTGTTTTAGAAGATGGTAAAGTAGCAGCGCTTGGACAAATTGCTGTAGCTTCATTTAAGAATCCAGCAGGACTCTCTAAAGTAGGGGGAAATATATTACAAAACACCTCTAACTCTGGAGTTGCAGTAATGAGAACAGGAAAAGGTGAAGTTGATTCTATGGCAGGAACAACAGCTGTTGTAGATAACGGCAAAGGTTATGGAGATATGCTTCAAGGAATGCTTGAAATGTCAAATGTTGATTTATCTGAACAGTTTACAGATATGATAGTTACAAGTAGGGCCTTCCAGGCAGCTGGGAAGACTATTACTACTGGGGATGAAATATTACAAGATATACTAAATCTAAAGAGATAGTTTAAAAATATGAAATTTGCAATAAGTCTCAAATGCTACAAGTATTTGAGACTTACCAAATTTCTTTAAAGTTATTTATATAACAGATCATAGGAGGCATAACAATTGATAATTGTTATGTGCATATAAGGAATACAGGAGGCATAACAATTGATAATTGTTATGTGCTTATAAGGAATACAGGAGGTCTTATGATAAAACTTACGGGCTTAAATAATAAAGAATTTATCTTAAATGCTGAAATTATAGAGAAAATTGAAATAGTACCAGAAACCTTAATAACTTTAACAAATGGTAGGAAATACATTGTGCTTGAGAGTACAGAGGAAGTAATAGAGGAAATACTAAGGTATAAGAGGAAGATATTTAATAGTGAGTTATAGGTTAGGATGTCATGGGAAAGCCGAAATAATAAATAAAAGTAAAGCAATTTTAAATTTAATAAATGGTCTAATATCAACTTTTCCTAATGATATCCCCATAGAGGGGCATACTGATAATACAATAATTAGTAATTATAAATATAAAAATAATTGGCAAATATCTTCTACTAGAGCCTTGAATCTACTTGAATATTTTGTTGGTATCAAAGGGTAAGCTCATCCAAAGCGATTCATATTTGTAGCTTGTGATGAATTTCAACTTATTGCATCTAATAATAATGCAAATAGAGCTTTAAATAGGAGTGTAAATATTTTAATTGTTGCATGTGAAAGGGAGGCTACAAAGAAATGAGCGAAAAAACAAAAAAAGGAAACAAAGAAGGCAAAGGGAATATTTTTAAAATAATTATTATAGTACTATTGTCCTTAATTATAGTAGGAGGAGCAGCCTTTGGAGGTATGTATTTTGCTGGTAAAAACGGATCAAGTACTACGGCTAAATCTGCTAAAGCTGAGGAAGTTCCTGAGCTAACTTATTCATTAGATGAATTCTTAGTAAATCTTTCAGATGAGGATGGACGACGTTATCTTAAGGTGAAGGTTTTTATTGGGTATGAAGATAATAAGAATTTAACAGTAGAATTAGATGCAAAAAAACCAATTATTAGAGATGTAGTAAACACTTCTCTTAGAGCGAAAAAAACTACGGACTTTAGTGCTACAGGTGTGGATACTATAAAAAATGAGCTAATTGCCAGCATAAATCCAGTTTTAACGAAAGGCAAAATTTCCCATATATATTTTAACGATATATTGGTACAGTAGGTGAAATAATGGTAGACGGAGAATTTTGGATACTGCTTTTAAAGATTTTAGTATTTTTACCTTTCATATTACTTATATTATATTTATCTTTAAAATATGGCGGAAATAAACTTCAAAAATTACAAGATGGTAGATATATGAAGATATTAGATCGGATTGCATTATCTAAAGATAACAGCATTATAGTTGTAAAGATAGGTGAAAAAGCCTATGCTGTATCTTCGAGTTCAAAGGAAATTAGTATTTTATTTGAATTACCTCAGGAAGAAATAGTTAATATTGAAAATACTAAAGCTATACCTCAATATGAAGATATGAAAGAACTATTCAAAAAACATATTCCTCAATATGAAGACACTAAGGAATTGTTCAAAAAACATATTATGAAAAAGGAAGTTAAAGATGAAAAGAAAAAATAAAAACTTGTTTATTTTTGCTTTGGCTATGATAATAATGGGAATTGTTACATTAAAAGTTGTAAATGCGGCTCCACAAACATTGCCAATACCTAAAATTAATATTTCAGTTGATAATGCAAATACGCCAAGTGAATATGTTGACAATATTAAGCTATTAGTACTTCTTACAATACTTACTTTATTGCCTTCATTTATTATAATGACTACTAGCTTTGTAAGAATAATTATAGTGTTATCCTTATTTAAAAATGCTATTGGAATTCAGCAGGCAATACCCAAAGAAGTCATAATGGGGCTAGCGCTATTTTTAACATTTTTTACTATGGCACCAACCTTTGAGAAAGTTAATAGTGAAGCTTTAACCCCTTATATGAATAATAAAATAACCCAGCAGGTTGCCATTGATAAAGGTTCGAAACCAATGAGGGATTTTATGTTAAAACAGACCAGAGCGAAGGATTTGAAACTCTTTTTAGAAGTTGGTAAATTAGAGGATACAGTTAAAAATGCAGTGGATGCAAAAGGTAATATAATAATGAAAAATGGAAAACCTATACTTACTTATGATAAAGTGCCTCTATATGCAGTGGTGCCTTCTTTTATAATAAGTGAGCTAAGGCGAGCCTTTGAAATGGGATTCTTGTTATTTATACCTTTTATAATAATAGATATTGTTACGGGTAGTGTTCTTATGGCTATGGGAATGATGATGCTTCCACCAGTTATGATTTCTCTCCCATTTAAATTATTGTTATTCATTATGGTTGATGGGTGGAATTTATTGGTGAAATCATTGATTATGAGTTTTAGTTGAGGTGAATTAAATGACAGAGGACATTGTATTATCTGTAATAAAAGATGCTATCCAAACAGCAATTTTAGTATCTGCTCCCATTCTAATCGTAGCTACTGTAGTAGGGCTAATAATAAGTATATTTCAGGCCACTACTCAAATACAAGAGCAAACATTAACCTTTGTGCCAAAGTTACTGGCAGTAGCACTAATTGGCTTATTGATGGGTAGTTGGATGCTGCACTCAATTGTTGATTTTACAACGAGAATATTTGAACTTATTGCTAATATGGGAGGTTAGGTGGAGCTATATTGATTAATACCGCTTATTATTTAGGCTTTATCATGGTACTTTTAAGAATATCAGCATTCTTTATGAGTATACCAATTTTCTTTCCTAAGGGTGCTCCTTCCACGGTGAAAATTGGATTTTGTGTTGTTTTCACTTTTCTAATTTTACCAGGTGTTAATTATGAAAATGTAAATTTAATTAATAATAACACGGCCCTAATAATATTTTCTGTGGCTGAGGTTACCACTGGATTAGCATTAGGTTACATAACAAAGTTTTGTTTTTTTTCAGCACAGATGGCTGGTCAGCTTATGGATTTCCAAGTTGGTTTTTCCATGATGAGCATGTTTGATCCTATATCTAATGAGAATGTTACTTTGCTTGGTAGATTACTTTACTGGGTAAGTATGGTAATGTTTTTTGTTGTAGATGGCCATCATATGCTAATAAGAGCTATTATTGATAGTTTCAATACTGTTAATATTGGGAAGTTCATACTTTCGCAGCAATCAGCTATGATGATGGTAAAAATTTTTATAGAGTTTTTCACACTTGGATTAAAAATAGCCGTACCAATTATTTTGATAATTATTATAACTGATTTAAGTATGGGACTGGTATCAAGAACAGTGCCACAATTAAATGTTATGATTTTAGGTATGCCAATAAAAATACTTGTAGGGTTAAGTTGCTTTGCGTTAGTTTTACCAGCTGTTATAAAATTAATAGTAAATTCTTTTTATACTATTCCAGATATAATTAAAGCTTTTTACAGGGTAATACCCTTACTTATTATTATCTCAGCGGATAGTGGCGAAAAAACTGAAGAAGCTACTCCCAAAAAGAAAAGTGAGGCGAAGAAAAAGGGCCAGGTAGCAAAGAGTAAAGAGCTATCCTCTACCTTTACCTTGCTCACCTCAACAGTTTTGATGATTATGTTAGGAGCGTATATACTAGACACTTTAAAAGGCGTATTAACCCTTTTCTTAAACAATTATTTAACCTTAGAACTTACTGAGTATACCTTTAAAACTGTGCTACTTGTTTCTTTGATGAAGTTTGGTCTTGTGGTTTTACCAATTGTAGTTCCTATTATGATAATGGGAATAGTGGCAAGTTTAATGCAATCTGGTTTTATATTTACAAATGAACCACTTAAACCTGATTTAAAGAAATTAGATCCTATAAGTGGATTTAAAAAAATTTTTTCAACAAGATCCTTAGTAGATTTATTAAAAAATTTAGCTATAGTCACTACTATAGCAGTTGTAGCTTATGATTTTATTAAAAGCAATTATTTAAGTATAATGAGATACGGAAGCTTAAAAATAGAGGCTATATTAGGTGTATTTGGAAGTTTAGTAATAGATATATTTTTTAAAATTAGTATAATTATGCTTATAATATCCATAAGTGATTATGCCTATCAGAGATATAAGCATAACAAAGATTTAAAAATGAGTATGCAAGAAGTTAAAGAAGAATATAAACAGCAAGAAGGAGACCCACAGATTAAATCCAAGATTAGGCAAAAGCAAAGGGAAATGGCATCTAGTAGAATGATGCAAGCAGTACCTGATGCTACTGTGGTTATTACGAACCCAACTCATCTTGCTATAGCCATTAAATATGAGCAAGGAGGAGAAGGTGCTCCTATAGTTGTGGCTAAAGGCGCAGATAATGTTGCTATAAAAATAAAAGAAATTGCTAAAGAAAAGGATATCCCGATAATTGAAAATAAACCTTTAGCAAGGTTAATATATAAGGAGTTAGATATTGGCTCAGAAATTCCAGCTGATATGTATCAAGCTGTGGCAGAAATATTAGCATTGGTATACAAATTAAAGAAAAGAAAGTAAAGGATGATATTTGTGGCTGAAGGAACAAAATTTAGTATAAGAAAAAATCTAGATGTTTTAGTTGCATTTGGTGTAATAGGAATAGTTTTAATGATAATTATTCCATTACCACCAAAGCTGCTTGATGTAATAATTGCATTTAATATTACGCTATCAGTTGTAATTTTGCTGTTATCAATGTTTACAACAGAAATTTTGCAATTTTCAGTTTTTCCAACATTACTCCTAATTACAACACTTTTAAGATTAGGATTAAATATTTCATCCACTAGGCTAATATTAACACAAGCTTATGCAGGAGATATAATTGAGGCTTTTGGTGAATTTGTTGTTGGAGGTAATTATGTAGTTGGAATAATTATCTTTTTAATAATAATCATTATACAGTTTGTAGTTATTACAGCTGGTGCTGGTAGAGTTTCTGAAGTCTCTGCTAGATTTACTTTAGATGCTATGCCTGGTAAACAGATGAGTATTGATGCTGATTTGAATGCAGGTGTCATAACTGAAGAGCAGGCACGAGAGAGAAGAACAAAATTACAGGACGAAGCTAGTTTTTATGGAGCTATGGATGGAGCTTCCAAATTCGTAAAGGGAGATGCTATAGCAGGTATAATTGTTACCATAATTAATATTTTTGGTGGGATAATTATAGGTGTAATAATGCTTAAAATGCCAATAGCTAAAGCAGCCACCACTTATGTGCGCCTTACAGTAGGGGATGGGCTTGTAGCTCAAATTCCGGCGCTCTTAATATCAGTTGCTTCCGGTATTCTGGTTACAAGATCTGGTAGCAATACAAATTTAGGAACCCTGGTAACGACGCAGCTTACTGCATTTCCTAAGGTTATTGCCCTGGCATCTGTAGTATTATTAGTTTTGGCTGCAATTCCAGGAATGCCTCATGTTGTTTTTATTATGCTGTCTATAGGTACAGCAACTAGTGCATATTTCTTACATAAAGATGAAAAAGATCAAAAGATTATGAAAATAGAAAGTGAAGAACAAGAAATTTATGAAACTGAAAATAGAGAACCGGAAAATGTAATGAGCCTGATTTCTGTGGAACCTATGGAAATAGAAATAGGATATGGTCTAATACCACTGGCAGACGAAGCTACAGGAGGAGATTTATTACAAAGAATTGCCTCTGTAAGGAGACAATGTGCTTTAGAAATGGGAATTGTTGTTCAGCCAATTAGAATAAAAGATAATTTGCAACTTAAAACAAATGAATATGTTGTGAAGATTAGAGGAACTGTAATAATTAAAGGTGATTTAATGCCAAGTATGCTACTTTGCATTGACCCTAGTTCCGAAGAGGTTAATATACAGGGTATTAACACCATTGAACCAACCTTTGGACTCCCTGCGGTATGGATAAATAACGACCAAAGAGAAGATGCTGAAATCAAAGGGTTAACTGTGGTAGACCCGACTACTGTAATGGTAACTCATTTAACAGAAACTATTAAGAGTCATGCCTTTGAACTTCTAGGTAGACAGGAAACAAAACTATTAATTGATTCAGTAAAAGAGAGATATAATACTGTAGTTGAGGAACTAATACCAGATCTTATGACTATAGGTGAAGTACAAAAGGTTCTTCAGAGCTTGTTAAAAGAAAGAGTATCCATAAAGGATATGGTTACAATTTTGGAATCCTTAGCAGATAATTCTAGAATAACTAAGGATATAGAAGTATTAACAGAATATGTCCGTTTTTCATTAGGAAGAAGTATTTGC
>JAJYBA010000082.1 GCA_021779235.1 Bacillota bacterium | reverse complement strand
TTAAATACATTGAAAGTCTAACAGCTAAGAAGTATAATATAAACAATAAAAATTATTAAAGAATAATTACTTATAGAACAAAGGGGTTTACATGAAAAAAGATTTTATTCATGAAGCATTAAAAGAAGCTAAAAGATCATTATTATTAGATGAAGTACCTGTAGGTGCAGTTATAGTTAAAGACAATGAAATAATTGCTAGGACACACAACCTTCGAGAAACGCTGCAAGATGCTACTGCCCATGCAGAGGTTTTAGCTATAAAAAAAGCCTGTGAAGTTTTAGGTAGTTGGAGATTAACAGGATGCGATATGTATGTGACTCTAGAACCATGTCCTATGTGTGCAGGGGCTATATTACAGTCTAGGATAAGTAAATTATATATAGGCGCTTTTGACCCTAGGGTAGGGGCATGTGGTTCAGTTATAAACCTTCTTCAAAATGATGCCTTAAATCACTGGATAGAAATAAATTGGCTATACAATGAGGAATGTGGTAATTTGTTGACTAACTTTTTTAAAGATAAAAGATAATATAAGAGGAGAAAAATATCATGGAGCAAAATATAAACAATGAAATAATGGATAAACTTACAAAAGTATGTTTATGCAAAGCTATATCAAGGGCTACAATAAAAAAGGCTATACAAAATGGCGCAAAAACTGTAGAAGAAGTTCAAAAGATTATAGGAGCAGGAACTGGAGGATGTAAGGGCAATAGATGTACTCCGAAGATAGAAGAGCTCTTAAAACAAGAATTAGAAAAAGAACAATAAGTAAATAATCATATATTTTAAATATATGAGGATAAAATAAAAAATATTTAGCGTGCCTAAAGCCACGCTAAAGTGAGTAAAAAATTAAAATAAAGGTTTTAACAAATAGGGATCTCTAGAATTTTAAGAGGTCCCTATTTGTTTATTAATATTTTACAGATTCATCAGCATAATTGTTAATAAATTGTAATATTAATTTATAAGTTGATATTAAATTAACATTTGAGGCGTACAACAAATAAAAGAAATTTTTTAAATTTAAGGTTAGGAGATGATTTTATTGACTGAAGAAAAATGCTGCTCAGAATGCACGGAAATAGACATTAGATTCGAAAAAGTAAAAGACATAACTAAAAAGTTTGAAGATATGAAAGGGGCTTTAATTCCAGTACTTCATGAAGTACAAAAAATATTCGGGTACTTGCCAGAACAAGCATTGCAAGTAGTATCTGAAGAACTCGACATATCTATGTCTGAAATTTATGGGGTAGCAACCTTTTACTCACAATTTACTTTAGATCCTAAAGGTGAGCATATAATTAAGGTATGCCTTGGTACTGCCTGTTATGTAAAAGGAGCACAGGATATTTTAGATAGATTATCTAGCGTTTTAGAAGTAAAGGTTGGAAAGACAACTAATGATGGAAAGTTTACTTTAGAAGCTGCTAGATGTCTTGGTGCATGTGGACTAGCACCAGTTCTTATGGTAGATGATAAAGTATATGGAAGATTAATTCCTGATGATGTTATAAGGATTATTGAAGAATATAAGTAAAAAAACCAATTTAGTAAACTCATTTATGGAGGGATATTAATGAAGACCATACAGGACCTTGAAGAGATAAGAAAAAACACTTTTGATAGAGTTAACCAAGGAGTAAATAGAAAGAATACAAGAATTGTTGTTGGTATGGCTACTTGTGGAATAGCTGCAGGAGCAGATGAAGTATATGAGGCAATAGTAGATGAAGTTAATAAGCTAGGACTCGCTAATGTAGTAGTAGCTAAGACAGGATGCATAGGTGTGTGTAGATTAGAACCTATCGTAGAAATTATAAGACCAGGAGAAGAAAAAGTAACTTATGTTAAGATGTCCCCATATAAAGCAAGGAGAGTCGTGGCTAGCCATGTATTAGTTGGAGCAGTTAGAAATGAATATATAATGCATGTAATTAAGGGGAAAATTCTTAATGATTATACTTTAGATAACGATTAGTGATTATCATCTGCCCAAAGGAATAGAAGGAGGGATTATGATGGAAGTTTACCGCTCTCAGGTGCTTGTTTGTGGAGGAACAGGATGCGTTTCTCCAGAATCAGCAGATCTTTATAGAAATTTAAAGTCAGAAATAAGAAAGCATAAATTAAATCATGAAATTGAAGTATTAAGAACTGGTTGCCTTGGACTTTGTGAATTGGGTCCTGTTGTAATAGTTTATCCTGAAGGAGTTTTATATAACAAAGTAAAAATTGAGGATGTTGCGGAGCTCGTAGAATCACATTTTATTCATAATAAAGTACTAGAACGTCTTGAGTATAAGGCAGCAGAGGATGAAGGAAAGGTAAGAAACCTTAATAAATTAGACTTCTTCAAAAAACAATTAAGAATAGCTTTAAGAAATTGCGGAATTATAGACCCAGAGAATATTGATGAATATATAGCTTGTGATGGTTATAAGGCTTTAGAGCAGGTACTCACAGCTATGTCTCCTTTGAAAGTTATTGAAAATGTTAAAAAATCGGGACTCAGAGGACGCGGTGGCGGAGGTTTTCCTACAGGTACCAAATGGCAAACTGCATCACAGCAGGTCAGTGATGAAAAATATATAATTTGTAATGCAGATGAAGGCGACCCAGGTGCTTTCATGGATAGATCAGTGCTTGAAGGGGATCCTCACTCAGTACTCGAAGCTATGACTATATGTGGGTACGCTGTTGGAGCAAGTAAAGGCTTTATTTATGTGAGAGCGGAATATCCACTAGCAGTTGAAAGACTGGAAGTAGCTATTAATCAGTCTAGAGAATACGGATTAATAGGGGAAAATATTTTAGGCACAGGCTTTAATTTTGATATAGAGTTAAGACTTGGAGCCGGTGCTTTTGTATGTGGGGAAGAAACTGCCCTTATGCAGTCCATTGAAGGTAGACGAGGTATGCCTATGCCCAAACCACCATTCCCTGCTGTAAATGGACTTTGGGGCAAGCCTACAATTATAAATAATGTTGAAACTTTTGCTAATATAGTTCCTATTATTTTAAATGGAGCTGATTGGTTTAGAAGAATAGGTACAGAAAAAAGTCCAGGTACCAAAGTTTTTGCCTTGGGAGGGAAAATTACAAACACTGGCCTTATAGAAATCCCTATGGGAACAACTCTCAGGGAGACTATTTTTGAAATCGGTGGAGGCATACCAAATGCAAAGAACTTTAAAGCAGTTCAAACAGGTGGTCCTTCAGGTGGATGTATTCCAGAAAAAGAGCTTGATAATCCCATTGAATATGATAGTTTAGTTGCTCTTGGTTCTATGATGGGGTCTGGAGGAATGATAGTTTTAGATGAAGACAATTGTATGGTGGATGTGGCTAGATTCTTCCTTGACTTCACAAAGGATGAGTCTTGTGGTAAATGTACTCCTTGCAGAATAGGAACTAAAAGATTACTTGAAATGCTTGAAGATATCACAAAGGGAACTGCTGAGATGGAGGATTTAGATAAGCTTGAGCATTTAGCTTTGGGAATAAAAAAAGTTGCACTATGTGGACTTGGTCAGACAGCACCTAATCCAGTACTCTCCACTTTAAATCATTTTAGGGATGAATATATTTCTCATGTAAATGATAAGAAATGTCCAGCTAAAGTTTGTAGGTCACTGATACAATATGTGATTTTAGAGGATAAATGCAAAGGCTGTGGACTATGTACTCGTAATTGTAATATCGGTGCTATTAGTGGCAAGTTACAAGAAACGCATAGAATTGATCCAGATGTATGTTTGAAATGTGGAATGTGTATGAATATATGTAGGTTCAAAGCTATTGTTAAAATATAATATTTGTCCTTGGAGGTGAATAAAATGGAATTGGTAAACTTAATTATAGATGGAATACAGGTAGAAGTTCCCAAAGGGACTACTGTACTTGAGGCATCAAAATTAGTTGGAGCTAAAATACCTACATTATGTTTTTTAAAAGAAATCAATGAGGTGTCTAGTTGTAGAATGTGTGTGGTACAAGTAGGACGAAAATTATTGGCTTCTTGTACTCTTCCAGCTGAAAATGGAATGGAGATAAAAACTAATAGTGCAGAAGTTAGGGACGCTAGGAAAATGGTAGTAGAGTTATTATTATCTAACCATAAAAGAGAGTGTACAACTTGTATAAGGAGCGAAAATTGTGATTTACAGAGCATAGCAAAAGAATTAAATGTCAGAGATATAAAATATAATGGAGAGAAGAGCCGTGGAAGTATAGATAATTCTTCGTGCTGCGTAGTAAGAGATCCTGAAAAATGCATTCTTTGTGGAAGATGTATCGCAACCTGCGGAAACATTCAAAGTGTCCATGCAATAAATTTTTCCGATAGAGGGTTTGACACTAAGGTTACAACTATATATGAGAGACCACTAAAGGAATCAGTATGTATAAATTGCGGCCAATGTATTTTAGCATGTCCAGTAGGAGCCTTACATGAAAAGGAGAGTTTAAAGTCAGTTTGGCAGGCAATAGAAAATCCAAATAAGTATGTGGTAGTTCAAACAGCACCAGCAGTAAGAATAGCACTCGGCGAAGAATTTGGTATGGCCATAGGTAGTAGAGTTACAGGTAAAATGGTATCGTCCTTAAAGAAATTAGGTTTTGATAAAGTATTTGATACTGATTTTGCGGCAGACCTTACTATTATGGAAGAGGGAACTGAGTTATTAAATAGATTAGGTAAAGGCGAAAATCTTCCACTAATGACATCCTGTTGTCCCAGCTGGGTAAAATTTGTTGAACATAATTTTCCTGATATGATTTCTAATTTATCCACTTGTAAATCACCTAGTGAAATGGAAGGGGCTTTAATTAAAAGTTATTTTGCAGAAAAGATAGGAATCGATGCTAAGAATATTGTTGTTGTCTCAATTATGCCTTGTGTTGGTAAAAAGTTTGAAGGTGAAAGAGAGGAACTATCTAATAATGATATGCAGGATGTAGATTATGTTCTAACTACAAGAGAATTGGCTCAAATGATAAAAGAGGCAGGTATAGACTTCGTTAATATAAGAGATGAAGAGTTCGATAATCCTTTTGGAGAATCCACTGGAGCCTCAGTAATTTTTGGAGCAACCGGAGGAGTAACAGAAGCTGCTTTAAGGACTATATTTGAACTCTTAGCTGGAAAAGAGCTAGAGGAAATAGAATATTCAAGTGTTAGAGGTCTTGAGGGTATAAAAGAAGTAAGTATGGAATTGCCAGATGGAAGAAATATAACTGCAGCTGTAGCTCATGGATTAGGTAATGCTAGAAATTTATTAAATTTAGTTAGAAGTGGTGAGAAACAATATGACTTTCTTGAAGTTATGGCATGTCCTGGTGGATGCGTAACTGGTGGAGGTCAACCAATAGTTACTGCACAAATAAAAGAAAAGATTAATATTAAAGAGGAAAGAGCAAAAGCTATTTATGATGAAGATAAAGCTCTACCTATTAGAAAATCACACAAAAATCCATATATAACTAAAATATATGAAGAGTTTTTAGAGGTGCCCAATAGTCATTTAAGTCACAAGTTATTGCATACTGAGTATATAAAAAGAAATAAATTTTAAATATTTTTCTTTACTTTTTTATCATAGTCATACACAATCATTATATGGTTAATTATAGAGGATAAAGTTTGATTTAAAACTTGATTCTTTTAATTACATGAATTAATAGCTTTATGAACAAATGAGCAAATAAAAGTACAAAAGGAGAGGGTACGTATGGATCCAATAGCTTTTAATATATTTGGATTAGATATTAGATGGTATGGCATTTTTATTGCAACGGGAATGATGGTTGGAATTTTGTTAGCTAGTTTTACTTGTAAGTTAAAAGATATTAATTATGATGAACTTTTAAATATAATATTAATATCTTTTCCTATAGCTATTATTGGGGCTAGAGCTTATTATGTAATATTTGAATTTAATCAATATAAGGATAATTTAATACAGGTATTTAATATACGTCAAGGTGGGCTAGCTATACATGGTGGGATTATATTTGGAATGTTGGCAGCATTTATATATACACGGTACAAAAAAGAGAACCTATTAGGCTTTGCAGATATAGCAGCACCATCTATAATTATTGCACAGGCTATGGGCAGATGGGGAAATTTCTTTAATAGTGAAGCGCATGGAGGACCGGTTACTCAAGCGTTCATAAGTAAATTTCCGCATTTCATTCAAAAGGGAATGTTTATAGAGGGCGTGTATTATCATCCAACCTTTCTCTATGAATCAATATGGAATTTAATAGTAGGTTTATTGCTGATTTATTTATTAACAAAAACCTTTAGAATAGGAACTGTGTTTTTTACCTATATAGGATTATATTCTTTAGGAAGATTCTTTATAGAGGGATTAAGAACGGATAGCTTAATGTTCGGGGGTATAAGGGTAGCACAATTAATAAGCTTAACAGGAATTGCTTTATGGATTATATTCCTTGCAATGAGTTATAAGAGAAGAGCTTTAAAATAATATCTTTTATTAAAGAAGGAACTTTGCATGAAGAAGTTCCTTCTTTAATTTTTATATTTTCATATTGTTGAGTTGAAAATTTGGATTAACGACATCAAATATGATGATTTAATAATAATTTTTATTTTAAAAAATGCAGAATTAAAAGAATTATGCTAATCTCTATGAGCAGTATTAAAATAGCGACTTAATTGGCCTGCTAAATTTTGTATAGGCATAGTTTGTAAATAAACTTTACCTGGGCCTCTTAAAGTGGATAAGAATAGCCCCTCCCCTCCGAAAAAGATATTCTTAAAGCCTTTAATCATTTCAACATTAAAATCTACAGAAGCATCAAACATTGCTACGTTGCCTGTATCAACCTTCAATTTCTGGCCCATAG
>JAJYBA010000081.1 GCA_021779235.1 Bacillota bacterium | reverse complement strand
ATCTTTCGATTCTTCCATCTTCCCAGACTGCCATAAGTGAGCCTTTTTTTCTAGGTGTAGAACCTTTTATATCTGTAATAGTGACTAATGCAGCCTTATGACCTTTTCCTAAGCCTTCATAAATCTCTTTTAAAATTCTTTCTTCCATAACATTATCCCTCCCACTTATTCGTAATATAAGAAAAGTATGTATTAATTCTAAATTATGATTATGGGTGATTTATAAGTTAATCCAATATCGTTGAATAATTTCAGAAAAAGTCTCACTAAAAACCTCATTTTCTAATATTCCATTGTTGTTTTGAATAACTTTGGCTGATGCAACATTTATTTTATCGCAGGTTATTAAAACTTTGCTTAAATTCAATTCCCTGCACTTCTCCAAGCCTAACTTTAACATCAAAGTTCCATATCCCTTTTTTCTTTCAGTTGGTCTGATAGAGTAACCTATATGTCCTCCCCTATTAAATAGGAATTCATTTAATTTATGCCGTATAGTAATCATTCCAATAATTTTACTATCTTGTGTTCTAATAAAAAAGTAGGTATTTGCAGGCACATTGCCTTCTGGTATGTTTGCTATCTCTAAATCCTTCTGAAGTTTAAGCAACCATTCATCATAATTATCATACCTCTTAAGTCCTCCTACTCCATTAATTTCTGAATTATACTTTAAGAATTCTTGTATGTATTCAAATGCTTTCTTTTCAAATTTTTTGGAAGGAGATATCAATCTAAAATCTGTCATTTTCCCACCTCTTACAATTAATAGTTTGTTATTACTCAATAAAATACTCTGGCTTATTTGATTTAAATTCAATTAAAGAGTCATATGAGAATATTGGGAATTAACTCACTTGGAGATTTTTGCAAGTGGTGGCATGAAAGCGAAACCCAATGCTACCAAAATAAAATTGACACTTCTGTAATTTACACCAATAATCCCAAAGAAAGATTGTACTATCACATCAAAAATAATGAATAAAATAATATAGAAAGCAATAGTATGTTTTATCTTAATATTTGTTTCCAAAACAGTCCATAATGCTCTGCTCCATCCAAATTTTATTGAGATTATCATGAACAAAGGAATAGTCAAAAACCAAATCACAAATCGGATTACTAACCAGAGCATCACTCACTCCCCCTTTATCTTGTACCGCAATAAAATACTATTACTAATTAAAGTTCTTCATATAAAGTATAGCTTCCAATACTCCCCCTGCTATACTTCTTGCTTTATCCGAAATAGTATAACAATTTGTTTTTTCTGACAGCCTTGGGTCAATATCTGCAATCTTAAATCCCTCAGTTACAGAGCTTCCGCTGCGCAAAATCCCTCTTAATAATCCTGGAATTGTTGCTTTTATTGGTGTTTCATCTATATAAGCAATAACTTCATCCTTCTCTACAACAGCACCAATATCAAGAATATTTCTCATAACTCCTTCGCAGGGAGAATATATAACTCTTTCTTTTGAGAACCCCATGATACTTCCTGGTATGCCTGTATTTTTCGTAGCTTGTCCATGAAAAATCAACCTACCGAGATTATGCCCTCTAGTAGTCTCTATGACCACATCAACATCTTCACCCGCTGTAAATCCAGGTCCAAGGGCAATGGTTATATCCGCCATATCTTTCGTTGTCCCCATATTTTTCTTAGCAATAATTGCATCAACAACAATTTTAGGCTTTATTATTTTAATATATTTGCCTTCTTCATCTATAATTACTGGAACCTTTTTATCTCTCCAGGCATTTTCTATTTCACTTAAAGAGTCTACATGTATAGCTCTAATTCCTTCTATTTCTACTTCCCCTTTATATACTACTTCACTAAAAGAAACATCTCGTCTAATAGAAGTAGGCTTTGGTACTTCTAAAACCAATACCTTGAATCCGCTTCTATACAATTTTTGAATTGTGCCAGATGCTAAATCTCCTCCACCACGTACAATGACAATATCATTAAACATGCTCCTCATTCTCCTCTAGTTTTAGAATATTCTCATAATTTTCATTAGTATCAATATCAAATAAATTTCTACTATCCTGTATTTCCACAAACTTAACCTTGTCTAAATTTTTATTTATTATTACTTTTCCCCCAACATCTCCCTCAAGTTTCAAAAAGTCTTCCTTAAAACTGCTAGGAAATATTACTGGGCTTCCACGTTTACCATCACATCGTGGAACAATTATATATGCAGAATTTTCTCTAAATTCCGCAGCTATTTCTTTTATTGTATCTATTCTTAAAAAAGGCTGATCTGCCGTAAAAAACATATATCCCTCTGTCTCATTTGCATGCATCACACCCAATTTAATAGATTCACTTATTCCTTTAACCGCATTTTCATTTTCAATAACCTTTAACCCATTCCTATTACCAATTTCTATTATTTCTTCTTCCCTCGCTACAAGAATAACCTCAGAAAAACCACACTGCAAAATAGTCTCTATAGTATGTTCAATCAATGATTTACCTCTATATTTTAAAAGAAGCTTATTTTGTCCCATTCTCCTTGAAAAACCTGATGCCAATATTATAGCGGTTAACATTATTGCACCACCTGCTCCATCCTTAAATGTATTTAATTAACTAATTATTGTTTTTTACATGTATTATGTCCATATTTTATAATTGTGAAGGTGAAAGCATGTAGAAGTGTGGCAGATAGTATATAATGAGTTCTACAGACTCTTAGTTTATGTAATAAAAAACTTCCGTAAGCAGCCCAGGACGGGCTGCTAGCACTTCTGAGACAGGACGTCGAATAAGTGCGTTAGGAAATTTTTTATGGAATAAACTTAGAGTCTGTTGACGAATTCTCTACTATCAGAGCATTCTACATGCCGAACCTTCACGGGATTCTTAAAAATATGTATTAGTTTTTAAACTCCCAATGAATACGCGATTTAATAATTTCTTATTCTTTGAATTTACTTCCTTAACTAACTGCTCAGCTAATGTTAAATGAGTTGGTTCTTCTACTTTATTAATGTATAATATTCGTTTTCCCAGTGCTCCCTTAAACAACCCTTTAGGATGTATAATTAGCTTCAATAGGTGTTCAAATTTAACAGTGTCTTCCTCCTCAGCCCCAGTTATTATGCAGAATATTTTACTTCTATGAACTTTATCTTCATTTATTACCATTCCAAGTGACTGTATATCAATAATCCCTACAGTTTTTGTAGTTTTTTCGTATATAACAGGCTCAGATTCATTCCACCCTTTTAGCTGTTTTTCCTTTGCTCCATCTGCTTCTATTAGTACATAGTCAAAATGCGGTGCTAACTCTTCTAATTCTTTTTCACTTAGTCCCAATATTTTATTTTCTTTATTTATACCTAAGCCTAAAATATAAATTCCACTTTCTTTCATATCCACATACTTAGACAACTTTTTTTTATTAGTGCAGATAAAGTCATACTTCTCTTCTGATGGACGGTATATCTTGGTGGTTGTGGTTACTAGGACCTTATTATTTCGCCGTAGCTCTTCTGCGAGCTTAAATATCATAGTGGTTTTTCCACCTGCTCCTACAAAAGATATAATATCTCTTTCCTCTAATCCAATATGATCACTTAATTTCATAACAGCACCTACTTATTTTATAATAGCACTTACTTATTTTGAAAAATAAAACATGTCTCCGTTAATCTGTTTATTTTAATACATATAGTGTAATAATTAAAAATATACAAAATAAGTCTTATAAGACCTATTTTGTATATTTCTACAATATACTTCCAAAACCTTCTCTATTATTAAAATAACTTATGAAATAACAACTTTATTTTTTCTTACTATAGGGTGTATTTGCCATGGGGAGTTTTGTTCTAAATTCACCATCATAATTATAGTAGGCACCAGCGACTGCAGGAGCAGTAGGTATTGAACATATTTCACCTATTCCCTTTGCCCCATATGCAAGTTTAGTGTTTCCTCTACCTAATATGATGCATTCTATTTTTGGCACTTCTGTTGCTTTAAATAATCCTAGTGTTCCAAATTTTGCAGTGGGTACACAGTTTTTAAGTGGATAATCTTCTGTTAGGGCATATCCAAGGCTCATAGCAACCCCGCCTTCAATCTGGCCCTCAATATTTTTAGGATTTATAGGAGTACCAACATCATGAACTGCAATAACCTTTTCAAGGTTACCCTCCTCATCCAAAATAACAACCTGAGTAGCATATCCATAGGCTACATGGCTTACAGGGTTTTGTTTAATTGAATTCATTTTATCAGTTATTCCTTTAAATTCTCCATAAAACTCTTGACCCTCTAAATTTTCTAAGGTTTGATAACTTAATGCATCAAGAAGCTTTTCAGCTGCTTTTTTTGTTGCCTCACCTGTGAATAGAGTTTGACGTGAAGCTGTTGTATTTCCTGAATCAGGAGATACTAAAGTATCTGGTGCTGCATGTACAACTTTATCTTGTGACATATTAAGAGTTTCACAGACTATTTGAGTTAATATGGTTCCAAGTCCTTGTCCAATACACGCTGCACTGGTATGAATATACACTTTGCTATCCTTTATAATCAACTTGCAACGTCCGATATCAGGAAGCCCTACCCCTATTCCACTATTTTTCATAGCACAAGCTATTCCTGCTTTAGGATTTTGTTCACATATTTCTTTTACTGCCTCTAGTGTTTCCACAAGCGATGTTGATGAATCTGCAATTTGACCATTAGGAAGTACCTGACCAGGCCTAATCGCATTCCTATATCTTATTTCCCAGGGGCTTATTCCTATCATTTTTGCAAGCTGATTTAAATTGCACTCCGTTGCAAAACAGCTCTGTGTCACTCCAAAGCCTCTAAAGGCCCCTGCAGGCGGATTATTTGTGTATACTGCTTTTCCAACTATATCAATGTTATTATAATTATAGGGACCTGCTGCATGGGTACAAGCTCTTTGTAGCACAGGACCACCTAAAGAAGCATAAGCTCCTGTATCAGCAATTATAGTAGCTTTCATAGCAGTCAAATATCCATTTTCATCACAAGCTGTTGTAACCTCCATTTCCATGGCATGGCGCTTGGGATGTAACATTATACTTTCACTGCGGCTTAAGGCAAACTTTACAGGTTTCTTACATACAAAGCTAAGAATCGCTGCATGGTGTTGAACGCTCATATCTTCTTTTCCACCGAACCCACCACCAACCATTTTACTTATTACTCGTACTTTGCCTTGGTCGAGGCCTAAAGCTTCTGCACATTCCTTTCGTGTTTGATAAATTCCTTGGTCTGCACAATATATTATTATCCCATCATTACCATCTGGCTCTGCAACTGCAGTTTCTGTCTCTAAAAAAGCATGTTCTGTAAAGGGTGTACTATATTTATTGGTTACTACATATTTTGAGTTTTTTATATATTTGTCTGCATTACCAAAGACTAAATTTTCATTTGTAAGTATATTACCACTTGCATGTATCTGAGGTGCATCTCCCTTTAGCGCGTCTTTAGGGCAAGTAACGGGGGATAGTTCTTCAAAATCAATTTTAACCAAAGTTTTAGCCTTTTCTAGTATTTCTGGAGTTTCTGCAGCTATTAAAACTATGGCATCGCCTATGCAGTGAGTTATCCCCCCCTGTGGTATTAATACATCCCAATCCTTTACAATATGTCCAATCTTCTGATTTCCAGGAAGTTCATCTGCTGTAATTACCGCATAAACTCCTTGTAAATTTTTAGCTTCATCAATGTCTATACTTTTTACTAAGGCACGAGGATATTTAGTTCTAACTGCGGTGCCATAAATCATGCCTTCTATACGCATATCATCTACATATTCTGCCGTGCCTAGAACCTTATCTACAGCATCAATTCTATTTAAATTCTCTCCTACAAGTCCCTTACAACTACATTTAGGAGGCTCTGTATTTTCTCTTAAAAGCTTAGCTGCTAATTTTACAGCTTCTATTATTTTTACATATCCAGTACAACGGCAGATATTATTTTTTAAGGCATTTTTTATCTCCATCTCTGTTGGGTCTTCTACCTTATCAATGAGCCCTTTTGCACTTATAACCATTCCTGGGGTACAAAAACCACACTGTACTGCTCCAGCTTCCATAAAGGCATAGCCATATACATCTTTTTCTCTGTCTGTTAGGCCTTCAACGGTTATGATATTTTTATCTACAAGCTTACTTGTTTTCAGTACACAAGCTTTTTTTGCTATTCCGTCAACTAAAACCATACAGGTACCACAGGCGCCCTCAGAGCAACCATTCTTAACTGATGTGAAGTTCAAATCTTCTCTTAAAAAGGTAATTAACTTTTTATCTTCTTTAGCCTCTACTTTATTTCCATTTACAACAAAGTTAAACATTACAGTCACCTCGTTTTATATATTTCCCATACTTCTCTTCTATAATTTTCCCCTCTTCTACAATATGTTTTCCTCTTAGGAAAACCTGCTTAGCGTATCCTACAGTTTTAAAACCCTCGAAAGGTGTATAATCTACATTTTGTTTTTGATTATCTTTAGATATAATCCCTTGTTTTAATGTATCCCATATAATTATATCTGCATCACTTCCAACTTGAAGTACTCCTTTTCTAGGATACATTCCAAATAACTTTGCAGTATTTTCACTAAGCAAGGCACACATTTGCTCTTTAGTTATTCTACCTTTATCTACTCCATAGGTATACATAAGAACTGGTCTATGTTCAACCCCCGGGATACCATTTGGAATTTTGCTAAAATCCTTTATTCCATGGTCCTTTTGACCTTTAAAATTAAAACTGCAATGGTCTGTCCCAATTATATCTATGTCTTCAGCTGACAAAGCTTCCCACAATCTTTCTATATCCTCATTTTTTCTTAAGGGAGGCGATAAAACATATTTAGCACTTTCAAAATCCTCTGATAAATACACGCTAT
>JAJYBA010000080.1 GCA_021779235.1 Bacillota bacterium | reverse complement strand
TTTGTCATTTTCTACAATGTCCTCTTAACTTATGATAATTATATCATAGTCCCATATAACTAATCACCATTTTTTAACATATGAAATACATTCAGATCACCTGTCCATTCTTCTTAAATCGAACATTTCTATATTTTCAAAAGCTTTATATTTAAATTTTAACCTTTCTACTAGAAAATGGAGGATGGCAGGAAGTCATTTTCTAGTCCCTTTTATAAAAACACCCCTTAGATATCATAGTATCATAAGAGGTGTTCAATAAAAGGTACTTCAGTTTTTACTTTCTTACTGTTATGGTTGCTGTAGAGTTATCAGCAGCCTGAGTTGTTATATCTATCTTCAAGCCAATATGAGGAATATTGCGTCCTACGTATGACAGTGAGGAGTTTAGATAATTAGTGGCATCAGTAAAGGCTGGGTATGATGTTAAATTTTTGTCTGTTGCTGTACTAGTGCCAGAGGTTATATTAAAGTTACTTTGAGCTTTTTTGCTGAAAGCAGAGTCCTTCATCTGGAATAGGTTGTCGGCATAATAAGCTTTTCTGCCGTCCATCCAAGTAATATTATTGAGGTCAGCATCAACTATTCCCAGGTATCCGTTACCTGGGTGAGTACCTGTCCAGTTGTCTGAATAATACTCATCAACATACCAAACCACCATTCCAGGGTCATAGGCAAACACGCCATTGCCAATTGCATTGTGGGCAAGAGCCATATCTACTCCATTTAAGTTTCTCCATTCTACCAAGTAATACTGTTTAGTATTTAGAACTCCGTTACTCTTTGAGAAACCATCAAAAGTGAAGGCGTTACTTGTATCTGGGTCATCAGTGAATAAAACCTTCTTAGAGGCTGTAATCTTAATATTATCAATGTAGAAGCCGGATCCGTAAACAGCTTCATCAGTATTGTAAGTAAACTTCAGATATATATTTTTTCCTGAATAAGAACTTAAATTAAAGGTTGCTGTATCCCAGCCACTGGAGATCCCTGTAATAAGGTTAGTTACATCCACTACTGCTGCTGGATCATGAGTAGTAGTTGTAATGTTTCCAGATAAATCAGTCCAATCTGTACCATTTGTGCTTACTTTAACTGCTCCATAATCCCAGCCCTTTTCTATATCATACCATGTACTGAAGGTTAGAGATGGTCTAGTCCCTGCTGGAAGAGCAATAGGTGAAATGGTTTGCATAGATGTTGCAACCTTTTCGCCATCCTTGCCTTTACTTCCCCAGTAAGCCAAAGAACCGGTTGGCGGAGTAATTACCTTTGTAGCTTTGTCTGGCAAGCTGATTCTAACAGCCTGCTGCTCTTCCGCACCCAGACTATTATCGCTTGCCTGTCTTAGGTTAACGGCAGTTCCCGTTGAAGTAAGAGTATTGAAATCAAGTACAGCTGCCTTTTGCCAATTTCCAGCGTAGTTTGCTTGGAAAAACTGCTTAGCATAAGGGCTAAAGCCTGAAGGTTCAGTTCCTGGAATTGTTCCGCTCCAGCTTCCTGAGGACATTATTGACCAAGCAGCAATAGGCTCACCTGTGGAAGAACTATATTGAGTATCGTACTCGTCAGGAAGTCCAAGATCATGGCCAAATTCATGAGCAAATACTCCTGCTGCTCCGTCTTCTGGTTGTAGGGTATAGTCAAAAGCCTTAAAGTTTGTTCCTGGAATTTGATAGTTTTCGCCTAAATCCCAGCTGTGTGACCAGATAGCATTGTCGCCAAGAGCTCCGCCGCCAGCTTCTTCACCAACACCAGAATGAATAACCATTATATGATCTATAATTCCATCTGGTTCGTTATAGTCTTTATCTCCATCAAAATCATATCTATCTTCAGTGTCAAATTTTGTTAGATCTATACTTGCTGCAGCCTGTGTAATAGCTTCTTTAACTAAGGCTCTAGGATTTAAATCATCTCCACTTGCATCATTTCCACCGTAGTAAGCAGCATTATTAGCAGCAGTATACCAGCCAGCTACCTGTCCCTGAACTAAAAGACTGCCTCCAGATTGAGCTAAATAATACTGTTTCATAGATATAAGATTTTGTCCATTTGGTCCAGTGTATCCATTGTCTCCGAAAATCATGTCATTAAAATGAGCTGTATTGTAATCAGCATAATACATATCGCTTTCAGTTGGTTTTATATTATTGTGCTTAAAATCTGTATAATCAATGAGCAATACAAGTGCATTAACGGTCTTTGTAGGAGCAGTTACTGTAGTCGTTCCTGATTGTAAATAACTAGATAATTGTTTTCCTTGTTCAGCCTTTAAGCTCTTCTTCTGCTTGGATATTGATTTTAGTTGATTTCCTTTTGCCTTTGCATTCATGTATTTAATATAGGCTTCGTGAGCATCCTGTTTGCTTGCATCCTTAGAAATCTTGCCTTCCTTTTTAAGCATCTCAATTACTTTGTCTTCCCTAGCAATGCTTGTATCCACTGGCCCTCCATACTGGTAGTAAGCATTCTCACTATAAATTTGCTCTGGGCTAACATTTGCAGTTGTTTGAGGATTAAAACCTGCTGTACCTAGAAGTAGCATTAAAGATGTAGAAATAGCTAATAGTTTTTTGGATAACATAGAATCCCCCCATAATTTTATTACATAATACTTTATGGGGGTAATTCAATGATTATTACTAAATTTTGCTAGGGCAAAAGATGTAGCTTGTTATTTTATAATTTGAATTTTTCTAAAGAATTAACTATTTCTTTTGTCATATTTGATAAAGCTAGCGCAGTACTGGCTACTTCTTCAGAGGAAGCAGTCATTTCCTCTGCACTTGCAGCAATTTCTTCCGCGGAAGCTGATACCTCCTCTGAAATAGCAGAAGCACTTTCAAGTTTTTGGACAATAATAGTTTTTCCTTCTTGAATGAAATCCATAGATTGACTTATACCACTAATTTGCGGATTTACTTTTTTAACTCCATTTATTATATTTTCAAAAGATTCTATAGCTATTCCTATGGTTTTCACTTGTTCAGACATTTCTTTTCCTACTTCATCCGAAATACTAATCATTGTATTTGTTTCAGAAGAAATTTCATTTATCACAAAATTTATATTCTCAGAGGAAGTTTTGCTCTGTTCTGCAAGTTTTCTTATTTCATCAGCAACTACGGCAAAACCTTTTCCTGCTTCACCTGCTCTAGCAGCCTCAATGGAAGCATTTAATGCAAGTAGATTTGTTTGAACAGCTACTCCATTAATAAGGTTTGCTATTTCATTAATTTTATTGATACTTACTCCTAGCGTGTTGATTTTTTTAGCAAAATCAGTAAACACAACATGTATGTTTTTAATAGATCCTATTAATGCATTCATTTTACTGTTACTATCTTCCGCCATACCTTCAATATTGCTAGCACCTGTAGCTATATTGCTCACTGTTCTTATAACTTCTTCTAGTTGTTCATTAAACTCATTAACTATTGAATTAGTGTGAATTATATCCTGTGCTTGACTGCTTGTACCTTCAGCAACCTCTTGAGTAGCAATTCCTACGTTTTGTGAACCTGATGACATTTCTTCAGAAATTGAGCTTAGTTCTTCTGCTTTATTTTCAAGTTCTACAGTTTGAGTTTTTATAGAATTTACCATTATACTAATATTTTTCACGGTATGATTTAAAGCCTTTTTCATTGCTCCAAATTCATTGTTTTCATCTACATTTATAGAAACTGTTAAATCACCAGAAGCCACAGCCTCTAATTCTTCTATGGTTTCTTTAGTTGATTTCATAATAATAAGAACTACTATATAGCCTACTAGAGATAATATCACAGTAATAGCAATAGCTAAATAAAATACTCTTCTAATGTTAGTTTGATAAATTTTATCATTTTCTAAATTTTGTGCATTAGCTAACTTTTCATGGTAATCCCTTATTTCTACAATATTGTTTTCAATCTTCTCACCTAAAAGCACAAAACTCTCACTATCTTCTTTCGAAATTTTTCCTGAACTTACAAGCTGCGATTTAATCTTTTCCCAAGTAGTCATATATTCATTTATATTATTGTGAACTTCTCCAATTTTGCTTCTTTCAAATTCACTTAGACTGATTGCCTCATATTGCTTCAATCTATTCTCTAACTTTTCATAATATAATTTAATTTCTTGATCATATGTAGTATCATATTTCATTATTGCTTTTTCAGCATTTAACCTTACTGTTAAAAAATCACTTCTTGCTGATCCAAGCCTTGCAATTCCAATTAATTTATTTTGGTACATATCATTCATATCACTGTTTATATGATGAATTGCAGCTAACCCCAAATAATTTGTAGATAAAACTGAAAAAACAGCAAATACTATCAAAATAATAATTATTGTTCTAATTTTTAGGTTTTTAATAAATTTAAACATTTTATATTACCCCCATTTTTGAAAATCATTCAGTAAATCTTCCTACCGTTCGGAAGGTAACGCTTAAAAAAATTAGGTACCTTTTACTCCATTAATGTAATAGTACCAAATTTTTTTTATATCTTCTTCCTTATAATTCTTATTATAAACTAATGATTTAATTACAGTAGTGTTAACCAACCAGAAAAAAGATTCTATTAATTCTTCCACGTCATTATTTGCAATCTCGCCTTCTTCTATGGCACATATAAAGATTGATCTATTACAATCATTTATTTGCTTGCGCATAACCTCAATTTCTAAGTTATTATTTATTATTGTTTTAATTTCCGCACTTGGGGAAAAAGTAAACCTCATCAAAAATTTACATGATGCTTTATTTTTATTAAGATACTCTACTTCCTTTTTAAATAGGAGATATAGTTTTTCCATAATAGACTTGTCATGAATGACTATATTGTAGCTTTCAACGAGGTTTAAAAACTTACTAACTTCTTCTTTTAATAATTCTAAAAATAATTCTTCTTTACTTCCATAGTGACCATAAAAGGAACCTTTTTTTATTCCAACTGCATTTGCTATATCATTTATTGCTGTACCTTTATATCCATGTTCAGCAAAAAGAATAATGGAGTTTTCTTTAATCAACTCTTTTGTGCTCATATTTCTCCTTTCGTTTACTTGTTATATTTTCACAACATGCATATTATACATTATACTTTTACATTTTTCAAGTGAACTTACTCCCACTTAAAGAAGTAGAAGCTTCCTGGATAGTATCTCTTAGTGGAGATAAGTTTACTAAGCTAACAAGGTAGAACCCTTACCTCTATCAATTTGTATATATATGGCCAAGAAGAGGAAGCGGCTTCTGGGCATGGCTTACATTTGTCGGACCTAGATCTATATCAGGTTTCCGCTGGAATAGAAATGCTTGGAGATTTTTTGGAATGGATTTGAGAGATATTAGCAGTTTCTAATGTTTTTAAAAAAATAGAGCTAGCAGATAAATATTTATCCACTAACTCTATTTCTCTAAGCTACATCAACTGCACTAGTATCAGTAGTAACTATCTTAGCATCTTTCTTGCCAGTTAAGTTACCATTTGCTGATGCAAAAATATTCTTTGCAATAACTAAATCCATAAGAGCATTTACTTCAGCTTCTGTAACAGCTGGTTCGCCATTTTCATCAGCTTTAAGGTCATCTACAGATAAAGTAAAATACTTACCTTCTGTAGCTGTTAAAAATCTCATAACTAATTTATGCATTTACTTTTCCTCCTTTAAAATTATTTAATTGTTAGCCTCTAGCTTAAAATTTACTCCAAAACTAAGCTATACTGATCTTCTCTGTCGATGCCAAACAATGGATAAGTCTTAATGCCTGAAATAGCTTGGCCAACAGCAAAAATATCCTCGTCCACCGCTGTAACCTTTAGATTACTTAGTGTTTTTGTTGCAAATTTGTCTTTGCCACTGTCATCAACCCCTACCTTCATAGTAAGTTTTAAAGCACTGGCTACCTTAGTAGATACAACTGCCATATTCTTCACTCCTTTCATTTTGTTTTCAGTAAATATATATGCCTCTCACAAATTTTGTGCGAGATTTAAAAATATATTATTTAAATTTTAAAATCTCCATCCTCAAGCAGAACGAAAAACCATATATCGCATTTCTAACTATATATTATTTTCCTACATAAGTGCTTTTAACTTCTCTAAGGCCTTTTTCTTAATTCTTGCAAATTGATAATAATTTTTATCACTATCACAAGCTATCTCTCCTAAAGAATGCTCCAAAATATAATATCTTTCTATGACTTCACGTTCTAAGGGCTCCAGTTTATCAAGAGCAGCATATAATTTTTTTACTTCCTCAAAAGCTATTACTTCATCCTCTAAGGTAAATTCATAATCGCCTGCAGTCTCAAAATCCAACATTTCATTGTTTGGCACTTCTCTAAAATGCTTTATTTCACCTTTTAAAAGTGCTTTAAAGTTCATCTTAATAGCATTTATACAATAGCCGTTAAAGCTGTTGCTACCTAACTTGTACATAGATATTGCTTTTATAACAGAAAGGTATCCATGCTGCACCAAATCCTCCAATTCATAATCCTTTATATGATACTTAGAAGCTTCCTTAAATATAAGATATTTGAACTTTTCAATTATCTCCTCTGTAGCTCCAACCTCTTTAGCTTTTGCTTTTTCTATTAGCTTTTCCATAAAAAACACCGCCTTTTTATATTTTGTAAGAACTTTCTGCATGCACTGCATTTATCCATAGTTTTCTGAAATAAAATAAGGCCCTGAAGTTACATCTGAAGCCTTACTTGTTTTTTGCATAAAAAAAGCCCTAAGAGTATTAGCTCACAAGGCATTTTTCCATATTTACAACTATCTACAGTTTAAATTATAGCATGGTTTTTACTGTACTCTCAATGGACACTTACTGTGCTTTTACTAGAGATTTACTGAACCTTTTATATTTACAACCTTAGAAATAATTTTATTTTCAATTATATCTAAAGTTTCTATTAAACTATCTCTTTCGCCCAATTGAAA
>JAJYBA010000079.1 GCA_021779235.1 Bacillota bacterium | reverse complement strand
ATTTATGAAAAGCAGATTATAGAAGAACGAATTCAATCTGAAGAGGAGGTGGCGGCTAATGGAAAATTATAATAACGAAGAAGAAAGCATAAGTAAAGAATATGACTCAAAGCTTATGAGGAGGCTCCTAAAATTTGCGAAACCATACGCAGGGTATATACTTTTAGTAATATTTATAATGCTCATGGTAACAGCTATGGATTTAGCGCGCCCTTACCTCATAAAAAATGCTATCGATAACAACCTCATGGGCTACAATAAAGCCTACACTATTGTTAGCGAACCCTTAGACAATAGTATCCTTCTAGGTGATAAGTATTTAGTACAAGGAGATATTAAAGGTGGTGAACCTTGCTCCATGGTTTACCTTAATAACAATTACTATATAATCCATGGGAAAGTACAAGAGAATACTGAATTCAATATAAAAGTTGATAGATTTATACAGGATGATAAAACTTATAAGGCGGATAAATTAAAGAGTGAAGATCTGAAAATACTAAGAAAAACTGATGCCAAGGAGGTAATAAAAACTGCAGTATATATTGTGATAATAGCTATTTTGATGTTTATACTTAATTATATTCAGATATATATATTGCAATATACAGGACAAAAAATTGTATTTAATATAAGGGAAGCCGTATTTAAGCAAGTAGAGAGCTTGTCTTTATCTTTCTTTGATAAAAATCCTGTGGGAAGACTGGTCACTAGAGTAACAAATGATGTGGAAACTTTAAATGAAATGTATACATCTGTACTGGTTAATTTATTTAAGGACTTGTTTCTACTAGTTGGAATAATTATAGCCATGTTCTTACTAGATGTTAAATTAGCATTAATTACTGTAGGGGCATTACCCTTTGTAATTTTTACTGCCTATATCTTTAAGAAATATGATAGGGAGGCTTACAGAAAAGTAAGAGCCAGACTTGCAAGGATAAATTCCTCCTTATCAGAAAATATATCAGGTATGAAAACTGTTCAAGTCTTTGGTAAGGAAAAGAAGAAATATAAGGAATTTGAAGAGATAAATAAATCTTATAAAGAAGCCACCATGGAACAAATAAGGGTATTTGCAATCTTTAGACCTACCATGGACTTATTCTCTTCTTTAACTTTAACAGTACTTTTATGGTTTGGTGGAATAAGAGCAATTGATGGAAATATAAGACTTGGGGTGTTATTTGCTTTTATAAGTTATTTAATGCAGTTTTTCCAGCCTATATTTGACCTAACAGAAAAATATGATATACTCCAATCCTCCATGGCCTCCTCAGAAAGAATTTTTATGCTTATGGATAATGAAGAAAAAATTAATAACATTGAAAACCCTATAGAAGTAGATAGACTTGAGGGAAATATAGAGTTTAAAAACGTTTGGTTTGCATATAAGGACGAAGATTGGATTTTAAAGGATGTTAGTTTTAACATAAAAAAAGGTGAAAAAATAGCCTTTGTGGGAGCTACAGGAGCGGGGAAAACCTCTATTATAAATCTTATAACTAGATTATATGACATTCAAAAGGGTGAAATATTAGTGGATGGACAGAATATAAAGCATATGAAAAAAGAGGAATTGCGAGAAAATATAGCCACAGTATTACAGGATGTATTTCTCTTTGCTGGGGACATAAAAGGGAATGTAAGATTAAATAATGAAGATATTTCTGATGAAGATATAATAAAGGCATGTAGATATGTGAATGCTGATAAGTTTATTGAAAAATTGCCTGAAAAATATTCTGCTCCAGTTAATGAAAGAGGTTCAACTTTTTCACAAGGTCAAAGGCAGTTAATAGCCTTTGCTAGAGCCATAGCTTTTGATCCACCTATATTGGTATTAGATGAGGCTACTTCAAATATAGATACAGAAACTGAAAGTTTAATTCAAGATGCATTAAATAAACTTACCATAAATCGTACTACAATTATTGTGGCACATAGATTATCTACTATTAAAAATGCAGATAAGATAATAGTGCTACATAAAGGGCGAGTAAGAGAAGTGGGAAATCATGAGGAGCTTGTTGCAAAGCAAGGATTGTATAGTAATTTGTATAAGCTTCAGTATATGGAAGGAAAGGAGACTTAAAGCTTTAGCTTTAAGTCTCCTTCTTTTATCCACCCTTTCTTTCTCATAATCTCTGAGAAAAGTAAAGTTAAAACGGCAGGAGCTATAAAATGTAGAAATAATATTTTTAGAACAATTACAGAAGTAGGTTCACTTCCCTGCATGGCTGCAAGAGTTCCGAATTGGCCTACAAGGCCACTAGTGCCCATGCCTGCGCCTATATAATTATTTTTCATAGAAAAAACAGTGGTAGAAAGAGGACCTAAAATTGCACCTGCTAAGGTAGGTGGTATCCAAACTTGAGGACGTCTTATTATGTTAGGTAATTGTAGCTTGGAGGTACCTAGTCCTTGAGATATTAGACCACCTACTTTATTTTCTCTATAACTAGAAACGGCAAAACCTATCATTTGAGCACTGCAACCAACAGTAGCAGCACCTGCAGCAAGGCCAGACATTTTTAAAGAAATGGCTATGGCAGCACTACTAATTGGAGAAGAAAGTGTTAGCCCCATTAAAGTAGATACAGCAATGCCCATTGGAATAGGCATAAAATTAGTAGCAGAATTTATGAGTGCGCCGAGCCCTGACATGAAGGCTGAAATATATGGGCCAACAAACTTACCAGCTATACTTCCAGTAACAATTGTAACAATGGGAACTATAAGAATATCAAGTTTTGTTTTACCTGCCACCAAGTTTCCAAGTTGTGCACCTATTAGAGCTGCAATAAATGCGCCTACTGGACCACCACCCATATACATATATCCGAAAGCACCAGTAGCAGCTGAAGAAAACATTGTAAGTGGGGTAACCTTTAAACCCCAAGCTACAGCCACACCTATAGAGCAACCTACTACAGGAGATTTAGCGGAAATAATTTCTGTAAACTCTTTAAGGAAGGTAAGGCCGGGGATTTTTGAAAATTGACTTAGAATTAATCCAATGATTAATGAAGCAAATAAACCTAAGGCCATAGCACTTAAGGCATCTATAAAATTTCGTTTAAAAGCATTTTTTATAACAACTTTGAAGTTTTTCATGAGTTTTCCTCCTAAGAAAATATATACTTTTGTTATGGAATGGATATAAATGATGTTTATAATATTATGCACATTTACTTTTATCTAATTCCTATATACAAGTACCTACTTTTGTATATACATATTTCAACCGACAACATTCTAACCACTGATTATAAACACGAATATAAGAGTATGAAAAAGGCATAAAGTGCTAGAGATTTCGTAGCACTTTATGCCTTTAAATATAATGTTATAAGCTTGTAATAATAGCTAATCCTTGTGCAAATCTAAATAAGAACTTCCATCAAGAGGAATTAAGGCTTGAAGACCTGGATGATCGTTAGTTAGACCTATAGCATAAACAGTGTAAAAACGTTGAGATTTCAATTTTATATTTGGAATGTGAAGAATTGTAGTGGAGGTTCCAGTAGGTCTAACTTCTAAAGTATAGGTGCCTGCAGGAATTTCTATATAGTCAGTAAATTGTTTGTAACCAATATTCTTAAATAGAATTTTACCATTTGGCAAAGCAACATCCACAGCCACCGTATTAGGGGATAAGTGTGCAAATTTGATATAAACCTTATCAGCGGGTTCGATAACTTTAGTTTCAGGAACAGGTAGTACATCAATATTAGGTAGTAAACCTATAGCAGCAACAGTGTATATTTTTTCAGGTGGAACAAAAAGATTTTTATTAAGTACAGGAGAGGTTTTTGTACCAGCAGCATAGAGTTTTACATTATAATCACCAGTTATAACCTCTATATAATCTGTAAAAGAACCATAGGTAAGGTTTCTAAACTTTAACATATCATTAATATACACATCAACTGCAGGAGATTTAGGTGAAGCATGAAGAATTCTTAAATATGAGGTCATAGGGCTTACCCTATATAGAGAATAAGGATTGTAAACATTTTTTGGATTATAGAACATAAAAAGCTCCCTTCAAATATTTCTACTATAATAGAATATGAAAAAAAATCCTAGAAGGTTACAGAAATTAGTTGTAATAAATTATGGATTTCTTAATAAACATATAAGGATTCAAAACACAGTAAAGTATAAGTTAGCCTTTTATGAATTAATAATAAAAAAATTTAGAAAAGTGCAACTATACTATAGGAAGAAACGTTATATAAGTGTAAAACATGAAGAGCTATGAATTAGAGGAAATTTTAATAGCTTAGAGAAAGATAAACCAATTAAAGAAAAAAATAAAAAAGTTTTTAAAACTTGCAACTAAAATATAACCACAAACGTTATATAAGTGTAAGATATGAAAATGGATGAAATGCAGGTAATTTTTAATAACATGTTGATATTTAATCAAAAGTGTTATAAAATAGATGAATGACATGAATATTATGGAAAGGTATTATAATCACCACAAGATTCTATAGTGTTTAAGGGTCTAGTAAAAATGTGGTATCTTTAAAGGACATCACAACATATGAAGTCTTTAATTACAATGTTACTATAAAACTAACTTACAATCTTTTATAGTAACAAAAAAATAGCTCCTTAGGGGGTGTAGTTAAAGAAGAACAAATTGTATTCTTTAAAAAGACTACAATTCTAATTAGGTTTTTATTTTTATAAAAATAAAAAATATATATCAATGGGAGGGGACAAACCATATGAAACAAATCAAAAAGACACTAAGTATATTTATGGCAGCAGTATTTGTAATGGCTGGATTTTTAGGCAATGTTACAGCTAAAGCTGCAGAAGCAGTTGTTCCAGTAATTAACTTTATTGGAGTAGAACACTCACCACTAGTAGTAGGAGATACTGAAACATTCACAGTAACTTCAAGCAACTATGAAGGAAAAGTACAATACAGAGCATTTCTTCAAAATGTAAAAACTGGAAAGTGGACTGAATTAACATCTGGATACACTGTAGCACAAGATGGCAAATCAGTTGTAACTTTACCAAAGACAAGTGCATTTGAACTTGGAAAATACAAACTTTCAGTTTGGGTAAAAAGAGACGGAGTAGCAGGAAAAACATTTAGCAAAGCTTACAACGATTCTTATGATAATTACCTAGTATCAAATCTTAACTGTGTAGCTAAAGATGATGCTAACAGAGTATATGCAACTGGAGCAATGAATGTAAAGGTAGAGGGATTAAAAGTTACAATCGATAAAATCGAAGGACTTAATGGAATCGAAGGTCCATACCAATACAGATTACATTACATGGATGTTGCAACTGGAACATGGACTAAAAACGCAACACCATATGCTGACAAAGTAGAATTTACTTTCCCAAAAGCAGGTACTTATGTATTAGATGTATATGCTAATACTGAAAAATCAACAACTTGGAAAACATACCTAGCTAACAAAAATGCTGAAAAAACAATAGGAACTTTTGAAGCTTGGAAATTAGCAGTTGTAACTGTTACTGATTCAACTGTAAATGTATTTGACACAACAGTTAAAGCTGCTACATTTGGATCAACAGTAAACGTAACTATGACAGCTGAAGGAACTAAACAATTTGCATCAGCTACACAATATCAAATACTTAATGGTACATCACCTATATCATCTATAGTTGCACTAGGAACACCTACAACAGTTTTCCCAGCAAAAGCTTTAGGCGATAAAGTAAATGTTAAATTAGTTAATGCAAGTGGAGTAGAAGTTAAAACTATAGAAGTTCTTTTAGGACAATCAGGAAAAATTACAGTTGTACCACCAGTTAAAGCAGAAGTTAAAGCAACTGTAAAAACTGCTACATTTGGAGCAACAGTAACTGTTACTTCAACTCAAGTAGGAGCAGTTAAATACCAAGTACTTAACGGTACAGCAGCTATATCATCAATAGTTGATTTAGGAACATCTACAACAATATTCCCAGCTAAAGTTGCTGGAGATAAAGTAAATGTTAACCTATTAAATGCTGCTGGAACAGTAGTTTCAACAACTGAAGTAGTTTTAGTAGCTGCTCAGTAATAATTTTCAAAAGTGCTTTAAACCTTAATTAAAATTTAATTAGGGATAGTTAATAAAAAAATTAAACTCAAAAAAATGGAGGTAGAAATATATGAATAAGAAAATTACAAGTTCAGCTCTTGCTGCTTTAATGATAGCAGGATCAACATCTTTCTCAGCTCTTGCAGCAATGTCTAACGGTACTGTTGTAATAGGTAACAAAGCTTTTGACTTAACTTATGCTAATGATCCAGCTCATGCTGAAGAAATCACTAATGCAATAGTTGCAGGTGGAGCAGTATATGTTAAAGATTTCGAAGGAAATTGGATAGATAATACTACAGGAAAAACTGTAGCAGCAAGCGTTATACCAGCTGTAGTTTATAAAAATGCTAAGGGCGAAGTAGCTAATTTTGATGCAGCAGATAAAGATGCAGCAGCAACTTCATTCGGAGTAACTGCTATCGGAGCTAAAAAGCTTAAAGTAACATTTACTAGTGCTGTAGATACAACTAAAGCAGTTTTAAGTGTTAAAAAAGGAACTGTAGCTGTAAGTGTAGATAAAATAGAATTCGCTACAGATAAAATGTCTGCAACAGTAACAACTACAACTAATTTAACAAAAGGTGATTATACAGTATCAGTAACAGGTTTAACTGATACTGCATTAACTGCAACAGTTACTGCTGAAGATGTTAAAGTATCAAAAATCAATGTATTATCACAAACTGCACCAATGAACAGTGCTGCACAAGCAATTACTCTACCTAACACTAATGTAATTAGTTATGGTGCAAATCAAACTGCATTTGTTAATTATGAAGTTGTAAACCAATATGGCGAAGCAATGACTGGACAAACAATAAATTGGACACAATCAACTGGTGGTGGAGTTTTAGATAATACTACAGA
>JAJYBA010000078.1 GCA_021779235.1 Bacillota bacterium | reverse complement strand
AAATTAAGAGAACTAGTAGTAGCACAAGGTGGAAATCCAGCTTATGTAGATGATCCATCAATGTTCCCAGTGCCAGCTATTGTAGAACCAATTATATCAAATGTAGAAGGTTATGTTAAAGGGATAAAAGCCGATGACATAGGAATAGCAGCTCTAGTTTTAGGTGCTGGACGTGAAACAAAAGAAAGTGTAATAGACTTAGCTGTGGGTATTGTTCTTCATAAGAAAATTGGAGATTTTGTTAAGAAAGGCGAAGCTATTGCAACTGTTTATGCAAATAGCGCTGAAAAACAAAAAACATCTGTAAAAATGGTATTAGATGCATATGAAATAGTACAAGAAGAAATAATAGCTAAACCATTAATCAAAGGTGTTGTTACTAAGGATGGTATAACAAGATTTTAACGGCATTTCAAAAGGAAAGTCCCCCACGCATATAAATGGGGGGAGACTACCATAGCAAAAATAAAGCTTCAGCGGGAGTATAAATGTCCTTCTGAAGCTTTGTTTTTCTAGAACTAAAGTTATGATTTTATAAGACTTCTTTTCTGATCTCTACAGATTTTAAATTATCTAAAGGACTAAAATCATCTATAGGATTTTTTTCTAATTCTAACACTTTCAAATGTGTCATATTACTCAAAGGCCTTATATCTTTGATTTTGTTTGCACCTAATCCTAAATTTGTTAGACTAGATAACTTATTTAGACTACTTATATCTTTAATTTCGTTGATTGATAATCTTAATGTCTTTATATTAGGAAGAGTAGATAATGGACTTACGTCTTTAATCTTATTGCCGATAGCATCTAAATATTCTAGTTTAGTTAATTTACTTAATGAAATTATATTGGTTAATTCTTTACTTGAAGATATATCTAGATATTCTAAATTTGACAAATTACTTAAGGGTGATATATCTGTTAATTCTCTATTTGAGGATATATCTAGATATTTTAGTTTTGATAAACTACTAAGTGGTGATATATCTCTAATATCATTTCTTGCTAAGGATAGCGTTTCTAGATTTTTCAAGTATTGTATTCCATCTAAATCAGTGATTTTATAAGTTATATCACTACGAAATGAATCAGATACCTTGCCAAAATTAGCATGGATTTCTTTTATGCTTTCTAAATCCTTCTTAAAAATATGTCCTTTAGGTTTATGAATAGTCATCCTCACTAGTTTTTCAAAGTTTTCATTTTTAAATCTTATTACATTAGTGTCTAGATATTTTTTATACTGAAAGGTTGAGAAAGCTCCTATAATGATAACCGTAATTAAAATAACTTTAATGTATTTATTGCTAAGTAATTTAAAATTGTCCATATTTTTTCTCCTTTTCAATTTTATTACTCCAATATATAATCAGTTCTATAAATACATTGAAACCCCTTTATAAATTTACTATTATGTTACAATATTACAGAATATGTAAATGTAAAATTATTAATATCTGTTTATGATTCTATACTAAGGTTCCTTTTGGAACCTAATATTTACACATATAAGTATTATTCATATTTATATGTGTAAATTATATTCATGAAGGTGAAAGCAGGTAGGAGTGTGGCAGATAGTATATAATGAGTTTTACAGAATCTTAGTTTATGTAATGAAAAATTTCCGTAAGCAGCCCAGGACGGGCTGCTAGCGCTTTTGAGACAGGACGTAGAATAAGTGCGTTAGGAAATTTTTCATGGAATAAACTTAGAGTCTGTTAACGAATGCTCTACTATCAGAACATCCTACATGCCGAACCTTCATGGGATGCTTAAAATCACAGCTTAATACTTACAGTTATGCTTTTCCCTTTTTTTATTTGAGTTAGAGCATACTTTAGGGTTACAATGTATATAAGACAGGAGGGATACATAATGAATATTCTTATTGTAGAAGATGAACAGGATATAAGAGAATTGCTAGAAATACATTTATCAAAAGAAGGATATAAGATTTTTACAGCAGAAGATGGTATACAAGCTTTAGACATATTTGGAAATAAAGATATAGATATTGCTTTGCTTGATGTTATGATTCCGAAAATTGATGGATTTAAGGTTCTAAAAAAGATTAGGGAAACTAGTGAAATACCAGTGATCTTTATAACTGCAAGAGAAGAAGAAGCGGATAAGATTCTTGGTCTTGGACTAGGCGCAGATGATTATGTAATAAAACCTTTTAGTCCTATTGAAATAGTTGCAAGAGTTCAAGCTCAACTTAGACGTTATTATAAATATTCTAATAAGACTCATAAAACTGGAGTAGTAATTGGAGAGCTAACGCTTGATAAGGAAAGTTGCAGTATTTTTAAGAACAATATAGAGCTAGCTTTAAACCCAAAGGAATATAGGTTACTTGAGTTCATCTTGGAGAATCCAGGAAAAGTATATACTAAAAAGCAACTATACGAAATAGTTTGGGGGAATTCATATTATGGAGATTCTAATACTATTATGGTGCATATAAGTCATATTAGAGAAAAGATTGAATCAGATCCTAAAAACCCGAAATATTTAAAGACCATAAGAGGTATAGGATATAAAATGGAGCAGCATCATGATTAATAAAAACAAATTAAAGAAAATGGCCCCATACTTTAAAAGCAAGAAAATGGCTACTCAATTATTTAAAAATTATATTTTATTTTTGGTTATTTTAGCTGGAATATTCATGCTAACCATAGGAGCTTTATTATTTTATATTTCCATTAATTATAAGGATTCACCAACAGTTAATACTACAGCAGAACATATTATAAAGCAAAGTTATAAGGATATTAACGTTTCAAATATTATAAAATATAAGGGCTATGTTGAAGTGCTTGATAAAAACTTAGTTATTGTTATGGAAAATGGAAGTAAACATAAAGTAGGCTTTAAATATTCACTGCAAAATTTTCATGATATGGTTACTAATAATTTAAAGGATGGATATATTTACTCTAGTAAATATGGGGAGAAGAAAGACTTTATTTTAATTACCGCTATGCCTAACAGTATTTTTGACACCTATACCTGGGGTCTTGAACATAAAGAGCAATTAGAAGCAATCAGTAAACCTAAAAAAACAAGACTTACTTTTTTAAAAATATTTCCTTTTATAATATTTATATTTTTGCTATCTACAATGGTGCTTTATTCTAAACTTACATCAAGGATGTTTGTTAAACCCTTGAAAAAACTTTTAGAAGGGGTTAATACATTAAAAAATGGCGAATATTCAGCACGAGTTGAAATTAATTCTTTAAATGAAATAGGAGAGCTCAAGGATGCTTTTAATCTAATGGCAGAAAAAATACAACAAGAAACCTTACTAAAGGAAAAGTCAGAGCAAAATAGAAAAAGAATGATTCTTGACATATCCCATGATTTAAAAAATCCCTTAACGAGTATACTGGGATATTCAGAATTCCTATTGGAAAATCATGATATCTTACCGGAAGATAAAAATAAATTATTAAAAGTTATTAATAATAATAGTAAGCGTGCAAATGACTTAATTCAAGATCTTTTTGAATTTTCACGAGTTGAAAGCACAGAATATAAGTTAGATATAGAAAAGCATGATATAGGTGAGTTTTTAAGAGAACTTATTGCAGGGTATGTTCCTATGATGGAACAGAATGGGGTGCAATATGAATTTGATATAACAGAAGATGAAGTAGAAATTTTTTTTGATAGAAAAAACTTAGATAGAGCCTTAAGCAACATAATACTAAACAGTATCAAATATAATAGTCCTGGTATTACCATTAGCGTCAAGCTTTTAATTGCTCGAGATGCGGCCATAATTATTATTGAGGATGATGGAGTAGGAATACCTAAAGAATTTCAAGAAAATATTTTTGAACCTTTTGTTAGGGTAGATGCAACTAGAAACTCTAAGACTGGTGGTACTGGGCTTGGACTTGCAATATCAAAGGCCATAATTGAAAAACATGGAGGCAATATTCATTTAGTTCAGGATATTAATAAAGGTTGCAAATTTATAATTAGATTAAAGGATCACTGTTAGTGGTCTTTTTTATTTTATAGGAAATTATAAAATTAGTAATTTGTGAATAAATTTTTAATATTAAAATAGTTCAATATAAAAATGTTACTTATTTTATTTTCAAATTTATTATTTGTTAAATTTTACATTTTAGTTGATTATATTTAAATTAATACATATAATAACAATAAGAGGTCCGAACGTCCTAATGTTAGGGGTGAATTTATGAGGAGTAAATTAAGTAGTATTAGAAAAAATATTCAGAAAAATGTAAATAAGGATATTGAATGCACAGAATGGCATTCTTCTATTGTATTAAGTGGAAGGGTGTCTTACTGGGACGAAGTTATACTAGCAGGTAAACTAGCAGCAAACAAAGGATATAAGGGAGTAGTAAATAGAATAGAGGTAGAAAACTTAGTTATACCAGAAATTAAAAAACCACTGGTGCAAGATAAAAGTCTTGAAGGTAAAAAGATAGATGTACTCATTATTGGGGGAGGTATTATTGGCTGTGCCATTGGGCGAGAACTTTCAAAGTGGGATATTTCAATCTTGCTATTAGATAAAGAAGATGACGTAGCTATGCATGCTTCTTCTAGAAATGATGGCATGGTACATCCAGGAATTGCTTCAAAGCTGGGTAGTAAAAAATCAATTTTAAATGTACGTGGTAATATGCTATATCCCAAAGTGGCGGAAGAGCTTCAAGTAGAAATAGAAAAGTGTGGTTCCATTGTTGCTTTCGATAAGAGATGGATTAAGCTTGTATTTCCTATTATAATGCAAAAGGCAAAAAAAGCAGGAATTGGAGAGGTTTCATATTTAAATAAACGAGATCTAAAACTCAAGGAACCTAATATTAGTGATGAATTGGAAGGCGCAGTACTTTTCGGTAGTGCTGCAGTGGTATCCCCATACAAGATGACAGTTGCCTATGTAGAGAATGCTATTTGCAATGGTATGGAGATTTCACTTAATACTGTAGTTAAAGCTATGGAAAAAGAGATGAGTAGTATAGTCTCTGTAACCACTAATAGAGGAAAGGTTTATCCTAGGATAGTTATTAATGCTGCAGGGGTTTATGCTGATGATATTGCTGATATGGCTCAGGATCAGTTTTTCACAATACATCCAAGAAAAGGTGAGATTATTCTACTTGATAAGAAGAAAGGTAAGTTAATAAATTCAATAATAGCAAAACCTAGTACCTCTCTTAGGAAAGGGAATACTAAAGGGGGCGGAATAATAAAGACCATAGATGGAAACATTTTAGTGGGACCAGATGCCTATGAGCAGCCCTTTAAAGAGGATTATTCTACCAACAGAGAAAATATAAACAAAATTCTTAAAACACATCTTCCCTTAATTAAAGGGCTTTCGCCAGCAGACGTAATAACTTATTGTGCAGGAACAAGAGCTGCAACCTATGAGGAAGATTTCATTATAGAGAAGTCGGAATATTTAAAAAACATGATTTATGCGGCAGGTATACAATCACCAGGTTTTGCATCAGCACCTGCTATTGCCGAGGAAATAGAAAAAATGACAATAGAAAGTTTATGCAAAGTCATGAAAGTTATGAAAAAAGAAAATTGGAATCCTAAAAGACAAGGCATACCAGATTTAAGTAAGCTTAGTTTTGAGGAAAGAAATAAGCTAATAAAAAAGAGACCTGATTACGGAGAAATAGTTTGTAGATGTGAAGAAATAAGTAGGGGGGAAATAATAGATGCAATAAAATCTCCCTTACCTGTGAGAACAGTGGACGGAATTAAGAGACGAGTTAGGGCTGGTATGGGAAGATGCCAAGGGGGTTTTTGTATGCCTTTAGTTATGGAGATTATAAAAGAAGAAACAGGGCAAGACATACAGGATATAACTAAGAAGGGCAAAGACTCAAATATCGTAGTTGGTGAAACAAAGAATAATCTTAAATCATCATAGGGAGATGGGGAAATGGATATATTTGATGTTGTCATAATAGGGGGTGGACCTGCAGGACTTGCTGCTGCTATATCAGCTAAAGAACAAGGTGCTGATACACTTATAATAGAGAGAGAGAAGAAAATAGGAGGGATATTAAAGCAGTGTATACATGATGGGTTTGGGCTTATTACCTTTAAAGAGAAATTATCAGGCCCAGAATATGCAGAGAGATATATAAAAATGGTTAAGGATATGAATATTCCAGTGTTTACTTCCACTTATGTTGTAAAGGTAGAAAAGCAAGAGGACATTTTCACTTTAACTCTTGTAAACTCTTGCGAGGGGAATTTTAAGATACAAGCAAAAAGTTTAATACTAGCTAATGGATGCAGAGAAAGGACTTCTAAACAAGTATTCATAAATGGTACTAGACCTGCAGGAATTTTCAGTGCTGGAACTGCACAATATCTTGTGAATATAAATGGGTATTTACCCAGCAGAAAATGCGTAATTCTAGGTAGTGGCGATATTGGATTAATAATGGCAAGAAGACTTACCTTAGAAGGAACGAAAGTGGTGGCAGTTTATGAGGCTAAAGATACTCCATCAGGGCTTAGTAGAAACCTTGTGCAATGCTTAGAGGACTATTATATCCCCTTATATTTATCTCATACTATAACAAGAATTTTTGGAGACGAAAGAGTTGAGGCTGTAGAAGTTATGCAAGTAGATGAAAATATGAAACCTATAAAATATACAGAAGAAATTGTGAGTTGTGATGCAATTATACTATCAGTTGGATTAATTCCTGAAAACGAAATTGCTGAAATGCTTAACGTTGACATAGATAGTGCTACAAAGGGACCACTAGTTGATCAAAATTTTATGACTAGTGTTTCTGGAATCTTCTCCTGTGGGAATGCCTTACATGTAAATGACCTTGTAGACTATGTTTCGGAAAGTGGGAAACTTTCAGGAAAAAGTGCAGCTCTATATGTAAAGAACAAGGAGAAAAGTAGACTTATACACATTGATAAGGAGTGTAAAGATTTTTTATATGTAGTTCCTCAATATATAAATAGTGCTTCAGAAAATGAGGAAGTTACTTTATATTTTAGGTCAAGAGAGGTTATAAACAATGTAGA
>JAJYBA010000077.1 GCA_021779235.1 Bacillota bacterium | reverse complement strand
AGTAACTGTTGAATAAATTAAATGGACTTTAGACGTAGCTCTAAGGTCCTTTTTATTTGCAAATACTCTAGTAAATTATCAGATAAAACTTTTAAAACACAATTTCAAACTTAAAATGGAGAATTAGTGTTTAATAATTCGAAAAAATAAATGAGAGCAGAGAAGTAAATTTACTTTCTAAAGACAACCTATCTTAAATATGTTATAATACTCTAGTGAAAAAGAGGGGTGATTTTATGAGTAGTATTGCTGGAGAAGGTTGTGAGATCTTAGTTCCGTTTAATGAAAGAAAACCACTAGCGGAAGTAGAACGAAGTCTTATTAAAGCCTATAGAAGACCTATTTGGACAAAATTTATTAAAGCCATAAAAGATTATAAGCTATTAGAAGAAGGAGATAAAATTGCTGTGGCTATCTCTGGGGGTAAGGATAGTCTAATAATGGCTAAATTACTTCAAGAGTTACAACTACACGGTAGAGTTAATTTTGAATTAGAGTATATTGCTATGGATCCAGGTTATCATGAAAATATAAAAGAGCTATTAATTGATAATTGTAAATATTTAAATATTCCTGTAAAAATATTTGAATCAAGGGTCTTTGATATAATTGATAATATTGCACAGGACTATCCTTGTTACATGTGTGCAAAAATGCGCCGAGGAGCCTTATATGCAAAGGCACAAGAGCTAGGCTGTAATAAACTTGCCCTTGGTCACCATTTTAATGATGTAGTAGAAACCACTATGTTAAATGTTCTTTATTCAGGAAATTTTAAGACTATGCTTCCAAAATTAAAAGCACAAAATTTTAAGGGAATGGAATTAATTCGTCCTCTTTATTATATTGAAGAACAATATATCGAAAATTTCACTCAAAATAGTGGTATTTGGCCACTAAATTGCGCATGTATGGTCGCGGCTAAAAAGATAGGAAACAAACGCCATGAAGTAAAGGCTTTAATTAAAGAATTAAAAATGAATTTTAGTGATGTTGATAAATCTATTTTTAGGGCAGCACAAAATGTGAATATAGATTCTATTTTAGGATGGCAAAAGGATGGAGAAAGTCATTCATATCTAGACTTTTATGAAGAAGATTAAATCCTCATCTTCGATGTGATTAATAAGCAGCAGAACAATAATTAAGTTCTGCTGCTACTTTTTTATTTCAATTATTAATTGTGTTTTAAAATTAATGTGTATTTTTCTGCTTTTCATGTATATTTTAGAAAAATTTAAGAAATGCTTTAGAAGGAGTTTATAACAATACTGTATAATACAAATATGCAGTTAAGTTAGGACGGGTGAAAGTAAATGATTATTATCTGCACTAGATAAACATATCACAGCTAATCATTAGTAATTGTTAGTTAGTAATACAGACATATAAGGAGGAAAAACAATGAAAAAGAAGACGGTAATTTACGGTTTAATCGTAGTAGGTATTTTAAGTGGTGTATTTTTAATAAGTGGAAAAAAGAAGGCAGGTAAAATTGCAACTGTAAAAACTTCAATAGTTCAAGTAGGAGAGCTCAAATCCTATATATCTACCACAGCGACGGTGGAGTCAAAGAATAGTAAAGAATATTATGGTCTTCAAGCTAAAATTAAAAAGGTTAATGTAAAGGTGGGAGACAAAGTTAAAATAGGAGATGTATTGATAACTTATGAAGCTCAGGATTTAGCTTCAACAGTTAGTCAAGCGCAAATTCAGTATGATAATGCAATACTTCAGAAAAAAGATTTGTATAATCAAAATGAAAGTATAAAAAGTAAAATTGCAGATTTAGACAACCAAATTGCAACTTTAGAAAAAAGTACAAATCCAGCAGATAAGGCAAAATTGGAAACTTTAAAGCAACAGAAGGGTGCCTTATCACCTATGTCTGAGGAAAAATTAAAGCAAGCAGATAATTCAATAAAGCTTGCCGAATTATCATTAAGTTCAGCTAAACAAAGGTTATCAGAAAATAAAAGCACAGTTGTAGCTGAGAATGCTGGAGTAGTAACAGAAATAAATGCAATAGAAGGCTCAGTAGGAAATGGAATGCAAGCTGTGGTGGTGGTTCAAGACGTTGAAAACCTAAAAGCAACAGCTTCACTTGGCAAATTTGATGCTAACAAAGTCAAAGTCGGCCAAGAAGTAAGTATTAAAAGTGGAAATAATATCTATAAAGGAAGTATTTCGTTTATAGAGCCTGCAGCAAAAAAAACTGTGGGAGTAACAGGAAGTGAAACAACTTTAGGTGTAGAAATAGCTATTTTAGATAAAGCACCAGCTTTAAAGATAGATTTTGATGTAGATGTAGACATATTAGTAGGAAAAGTTGAAAACGCTGTTAAAATACCTTCTGAAGCATTAAAAGTAGAAAAAGGAGATAAAAATTTAGTATACGTTGTTGAAGAAAATGTTGCCCATGAGGTAAAAGTGAATATTGGAGAACAATCAGACACAGAAGTTCAAATAACTAAGGGAATTAAAAATGGAGATAAAGTTATATTAAATCCTTCTACTTCAATTAAAGAAGGCACAATCGTAAAAGAGGCAATTGAGCAAAATAAATAATAATGTTTTAAGGACATGAAATAAACTAACATACTGACTTATTATTTATTTGAATGTCTCACATACCCAGAGGAAAACAAGGAGGAATATAGATGTTAGAGGTAAGAGACCTAGTGAAAATATATAAAACTGGAGACGTTGAACTCACAGCCCTAAAAAATATTAATCTAAGAATTGAAAAGGGAGAGTTTACAGCAATAATGGGGGCTTCTGGTTCTGGAAAATCTACTTTGATGAATATACTTGGATGCCTTGATAAAATGAATAGTGGTAAGTACATTTTGAATGGAAAAGACATTTCAATTCTGAGTGGCAATGAACTTGCCTATATTAGAAATAAAGAGATAGGCTTTGTGTTTCAGTCATTTAATCTTATTCCAAGAATTAGCTTACTTGAAAATGTGCAACTTCCAATGATGTACGCAGGTATACCAGGTAAAGAAAGAAAAGAAAAAGCACTTTATGCCCTTGAAAAAGTAGGCCTTTCTGATAGAGTAAAGCATTTGCCAAATGAAATATCAGGTGGGCAAAAGCAAAGAGCTGCAATAGCAAGAGCAATAGTGAATTCACCCGCAGTTTTAATGGCAGATGAGCCCACTGGAAATCTTGATTCTAAATCCTCAGAGGATATAATGAAGATATTTCAAGATTTGAATAACGAAGGCGCTACAATTCTAATGGTAACACATGAAAATGATATTGCAGACCATACAAATAGAATTGTAAGATTTAGAGACGGGGAAATTGTATCTGATTCGATGGTTAAGCATAGAATTGTTTTATAAGGAGAGTGAAAGTATGAATATATTTGAAAGTGTAAAAACAGCCTTAGAAAGTATAAAGGCGAATAAAATGCGAGCTTTCCTTACCATGCTTGGAATAATAATTGGTATAAGTTCAGTTATAACAATTGTATCCCTCGGCCAAGGAGGACAATCAGCAATTACAGGTGAATTTGCAAAGTTAGGAGCAGCATCTGTTACTGTTAAGGTAAGTGGATCAAATGCACAGTCAACAGATTATATAAGCCTTGAAGATGTTAAACAAATAAAAGAAAAAATTGAGAGTATTAAATATGCGAGTCCTTCTTTTCAACTTCAAGGTACCGTTTTTTCTGAAAAAGATAGTAAGAATGCATATATGAGGGGAGGCTCCCCAGATCTTGCATATATAAATAACACAGAAATTACTTTTGGAAGATATTTTAATGAAAAAGAATATGAACAAGGATCAGCAGTAGGAATAATTGACGAGACTGACGCAATAGCTTTATTTGGTTATGCTGATGTAGTAGGTGAAAGTATTAAAATAGGTCAGGGTACTTTAATGAAAAAGATGACTATCGTAGGTGTTGAGAAAGGAATATCTTCTCCTTTTGGTAATGGTAGAAATTCCGGCAAACCAATTATAGTGACCGCACCAGTAACCTTTTTAAGTACGTTACAGTCCAATGAGTTTAAAATAAGTTCCATAACGGTGGTTGCAGATTCACAAGACAATAGCGAATCCGTAGGGAATGGTACAATAAAAATGTTGGAGTCAAGACACAATAATAGAGGCAAAGAAATATATTCAGCAGATAATGCGCTGGCAATGCTTGAGCAAATTAATAGTGTCCTTGGAATATTTACAGCATTTATAAGTGCAGTTGCTGCTATATCTCTACTAGTTGGTGGTATTGGTGTAATGAACATAATGCTTGTGTCAGTTACAGAAAGAACAAGAGAGATAGGAATAAGAAAGGCAGTAGGCGCAACAACTAAAATAATACTAATGCAGTTTCTAATTGAATCAGTTATTTTATCCTTAATAGGAGGTATACTTGGAATGATTTTAGGAATAGCTGGAGCCGAGATAATCGGGAGTTTTGCAGGTATAACACCAGTCATATCTATAACATCCATAGTTGGTTCAATTTTATTTTCTTCCGCAGTAGGGGTTTTCTTTGGTATATACCCTGCTAAGAAAGCAGCAGAACTAGATCCAATTGATGCCCTTAGATATGAATAACATTGAGGTTTGAGAACTAATAATTTTTATATTCTCAAAAGGAATACAAGGAGGTAAATATGTCAATCAAAGTAAGGTTATTGTTATCATATATTGCTATGCTTATTGTACCCATAATATTAACGGTAATGGTAGCCTTACTAGCAGGATTCTATTACTTTACTGATGCCCAAAAGGCCTATGATATTAAGTCTCAAATGTATCCTTTGGGCAAGACCATAGAGGAAAGGGATAAATTGTTTTCAAACATTAAATTAACTTCCATTCAAAGCCCAGAAAACTTCCAAAATGAAGTTTATTTAAAAAATTTAGAAAAGAAATTGGAGACATTAAATTCTGGTATCATTGTAAGAAAAAATAACCAAATATTATATTCTAGTTCCACCCTAAGTGATTTTAATACTAAGGAGTATCTTCCTAAATTTGGAGATTACGTAAAAGATTTAACTGTACCCTTTAGAAACGCAAAAATAGGGTTGATTATAAGTCAGCAAGATTTTTATTTCAGTGATAAGGGAAGCGGAAGTGTGTTTTTAGCTACTAATGTAGAACCTTTGAAAAAGGCCTTTAATAAGCTCCATATTACCATTAGCATTTTCATTATTATAATACTTATTGCAACTAATGGAACACTGACTTTTATTGTAGCTAGAAGTATCATAAAACCACTATATAAATTAAAGTCTTCGGCAAATGAAATTAAGGAAGGAAATTTAAATTTTAAAATTGAAACCAATTCTAAGGATGAAATAGGTGAAGTGTGCACTGCCTTTGAGGAGATGAGGGCAAGATTAAAAGAATCTATAGAAGTGCAGCTTCAATATGAAGAAAATAGAAAAGAACTTATTTCTAATATTTCTCATGACTTAAAAACACCTATTACTGCAATAAAAGGGTACATTGAAGGAATAAGAGATGGTGTGGCAGATACTCCAGAAAAAATGAGTAAATACATAAAAACTATATATACCAAAACTTCAGATGTTGATAAACTAATAGACGAATTATTTTTATATTCTAAATTAGATTTACACAAGTTTCCTTTTAGTTTTACTAGGGTAAATGTATACAAATATGTAGAAGACTGCATAGAAGAACTTTATTTTCATTTAATAGAGAAAAATATTACAATAAATCTTAATTCAACATTTGCAATTCCTATATATGTTATTGCAGATGTACAACAGCTCAAAAGAGTATTTATAAATATAATTGAAAATGCTATAAAATATATGGATAAAATAAATGGTGATATAAGCATTATAATTGAACAAGATGAAACTAACGTTATAATTGAAGTTAAAGATAATGGACAGGGAATACCTAGTTCAGATCTTCCATATATTTTTGATAGATTTTATAGAGTTGACCCCGCTAGAAATATAGCAACTGGTGGGAGTGGATTAGGTCTTTCAATTGCAAAAAAAATTATTGAGGAGCATGGTGGTTATATTAGAGCTAATAGCGTTGAAGGTGAGGGTACAAGTATGGTATTTACTCTAAAAAAACATAAAAGTGGTGATATATAATGAAGAAGATTTTAATTGTTGAAGATGATATAAGTATAGCAGAACTAGAGCGAGATTATCTTGAAATAAATGGCTTTGAAGTGGTTATTGAACATAGCGGTGATAAAGGTCTTCAAAATTCAAAGCAAAATCAGTATGATTTGATAATTCTTGACTTAATGCTTCCAAAGATTGATGGCTTTGAGATATGTAGGCAGATTAGAAGCGAAAAAAACACACCAATACTAATGGTATCCGCTAAAAAAGAAGATATAGATAAAATAAGAGGACTTGGCCTTGGCGCAGATGATTTCATGACAAAACCCTTCAGTCCCAGTGAATTAGTAGCTAGAGTTAAGGCGCATATTTCAAGATTTGAAAGATTAACTCAAGGTGATCAAGTTAAAAGCCACAAAATAGAAATAAGAGGGCTTTCAATGGATAAGAGCTCAAGGCGAGTGTTTATAAATGAAAAGGAAGTAATTCTAACTACCAAAGAATTTGACTTACTAATATACCTTGCTGCAAACCCAAACAAAGTATTTACTAAAGAGGAACTATTTGAGAGGATATGGGGAATAGATTCACAAGGTGATATCCCAACTGTAACTGTGCATATAAGAAAAATAAGAGAAAAAATTGAAATAGATCCATCTAATCCCCAATATATTGAGACTATTTGGGGCGTAGGGTATAGATTTGAAGTATAAAGATATTATTCTTTTAAAAAAATAGTGCATACCTGCACTATTTTTCATTTGCTTTTAATTCTTCTATCATAAATTTATCAAAATACATTTCTTCTATAAAATTATTTTCATCAAAGCTAGTTTTGTGTCTTTTATTATATTCATTAACATTAGATTTTAGCCAATAAGGTGTTGGAATATCAAATTTGTAGCATAGCTCTGATATACACGCTTTTAAATTATCTTGATAACTGCCTTCAATTTCCGATACTGACACTTCATCTTTAATAATTCTATTATCATTGATTAACTTCCC
>JAJYBA010000076.1 GCA_021779235.1 Bacillota bacterium | reverse complement strand
CAAACTTAACATCTTCAATACCTGAAATTTCTTTTGCTTCAGCCTCAGGCATTTTCTCTCCTACCCATCTAGCCATAACAGGGTCATTCTTTTCTATAAATAAAGTTTCTTCTACTTTACCATTTCTTTTCACTAACATTAAAATCATTTTTTCTCTAGCAATGCCTGTTAAATAGTAAAAATTTCTATTTGGAGTGAAGGCATATGTTTCATCTGCTGATTTGAATGGCGCTTCACCTGCAAACATTAATGTTACAGAATTCTCTTCTAACTTATCGCATAAATTCTTTCTGTTCTTTATAAATAATTCCTTTTTCATTATAATCCCCCCGTATGTGTTAATAGGTATAAAAGCATGAAAATAGTGCATTTTTTTACCTTATTTCTCTCTATAACATAACACTCGGCTTAAGGAATTTCAATATTTTTTTGTAAATGGTTGAAGCATTATTAATACTTGCATTTTAATTTTTTTTCAAATTAAGTCTATAAAAAAATATTTTACCAATGTGCATTAGTATGATATATTTTTATTAACGAAATGCAATTCTGCAAGTGAAGGTATTAGTTAAACAATATTAGATTGGAGGATTTTCAAAGGTTTATATACCTTTGGAGTAGCACTATGGAAAAAACTATACTGATTGTTGAAGACGAAGATAGACTTAGAAAGCTCATATGTGATTATCTTAAAATAGAAAATTTTAAAGTCATAGAAGCAGTAAATGGAAGTGAAGCTCTTTTATTATTCAGTCATAAAAAAATAGATTTAATTATATTGGATGTAATGATGCCTAACTTAGATGGGTTTACAGTATGCAAAACTATCAGAAAGAGTTCCGATGTGCCTATAATATTTCTAACTGCTAAAAGTGAAGAAGAGGATAAGCTTACAGGCTTTGAGCTTGGCGCTGATGAATATGTAACTAAACCTTTTAGTCCAAAAGTTCTTGTAGCAAGAAGTAAGGCTCTCTTAAAGAGAATAGAGGGAACTATAGGCAAGTCAGATAATATGTTTGATGACCAAGGATTAAAAGTGAATCTTTTATCCCGTCAGGTATATGTAAATAATAAAGAAATCAGCCTTTCTCCAACAGAATACGATTTATTAGCCTACCTAATTAAAAACAAAGACATAGTTCTATCTAGAGATTCTTTACTAGATAATGTATGGGGCTATGATTATGATGGAGACTTACGAACTGTTGATACACACATAAAAAGATTAAGAGAAAAGCTAAACGATAAAGCAAAATTTATTTGTACTGTAAGAGGCGCTGGTTATAGGTTCGAGGTGATTGAATGAAAAAGAATGGAATCACATTAAAACTATTTACTATCACTGTAGTATTCTTATTTATGTTCATAAGTGCTGTGATTTTTATTCAATCTCTATTCTTCGAGAAATTTTATGTTACTCAAAAAACAAAGGAACTAAAATCTAATGTAGAGAATTTTAAATCTAATTATACTAACTATAACTCTAACAGTATTTTTAATGCTATGAGTGATTTTGAAGATAAAAACAATGCAAAAATAGCCATTTTAGAAAGCAATGGAACACTAAAACTAATACAACAACCTATAGTAAAGGAAAAGCAATCCAGGAGTTCGGAAATAATGATGCTAGCTATCAATAATTGGATATCCTCTCCTGAAAATTATTTTGATGTTTTAAGCACTAAAAAAACCATAGTTTATACTCTTAAAAACCCTTCCTTGAACACAGATAACTTGGTTTTAGTATCCCCAGTAATGGTTGATGGAGAAATACAAGATATTGTTTTTGTACTATCCACACTTCAACCTGTGGGCGAGGCAACCTCTGTCACAAGAAAATATTATGTTTATGTTTATATAGCTGCGGTAATTTTGATTGCTATTCTTTCCTTAATCTATTCTAAAATGATCTCAAAACCGCTTATTTCTCTAAACTCTACAGCTTCAAAAATATCTGAACTGGACTTTTCTGCTAAATGCCAAGTAAATTCTAATGATGAAATAGGTAGTCTCGGAAAGACCTTGAATTTTTTATCAGAAAAGCTAGGTCTAACCCTTAATGAACTTAAGACCGCTAATGAAAAGCTAAAAATAGACATTGAAAAAGAAAAGCACTTAGAAAAAATGAGAAAAGAATTTATCGCTAGTGTATCCCATGAGCTTAAAACCCCTATAAGTCTTATAGAAGGGTATGCAGAAGGACTAAAAGATGGAATACCTCAAGGAGAGGATGTCGCTTATTATTTAGATGTAATAATTGATGAATCCAAGAATATGAACTCCTTAGTATGCGATATGCTGGATTTATCACAGTTAGAGTCCGGTAATTTTAAATTAAACATGTCTGCATTTAATATTTTTGAATTTACTAATTCTATATATAAAAAGCATTTAAAAAGTATAAACGATAAACAAATTGAGTTGAATATACTATCAACTATGCAAAATATAATGGTTTATGGTGATCCATATAGGATAGAAGAAGTTATAAATAATTTAATCAGTAATGCTATAAGGCACACGCCAATTGACAAGAGCATTGTAATTTCACTTAAGGTGCAAGAAAATATAATGTTAATTGAAATAGAAAATGAAGGAAGTTTTATTGAAAATGAAGACTTAAATAGGATTTGGGATAAGTTTTACAAAGTCGATAAATCTGGCAACAAGCATCTTGGTGGCACTGGGCTCGGTTTAGCCATAGTTAAAAATATATTAGTTCTTCATAAAAGTGATTTTGGAGTTTTAAACACAAACACAGGAGTTTGTTTCTATTTCACTTTAGATATAATAACTGGTTAACCTGTAGTGGCACACATATTTAAATATGTGTGCCACTATCATTTGAAATCACAAATTCTATTTTTAATCTTCCTCTATTTCCTTATGATGAGAAGCATCTGCATACATTTTAATGTTTATTTTATCGTCATCAATTTCTATAATAGTTAAACTAGTTTGCTTTATAAATGGTGGGTCCCACATTGTAGAAATTGGCTTGTTTCTTAAGCTAGCCATTAACGCTTTCAAGGCCATAGTATGGGTTACGATTAATATTGTTTCGTCCTTATGGTTTTCTGCAATTTCCCTAATACCAGAAGTAACTCTTTGCTGAAGCTCTACGAAGCCTTCTCCACCCCTAGGCTTGTACAGTTGTGGTGCTTTCCAATAATTATAAAATTGTTCTTCATCCTTCCTTTTAATCTCGTTTTGGTCTAAACCTTCCCATTCAGAAAGATTCATTTCTTTTAATGCATCATGTGCAATAATTTGTAAATCTCTTTCACCTTTGAGAATCTCTGCTGTTTTATAAGCCCTCCCTGTAGGACTAGAATAAATAGCATGAAAATCCATTTCTCTCAGTCTCTCACAAAGCCAATAAGCTTGATTAATGCCTAAATTTGTAAGGGGTGAATCATTCCATCCTTGCATTCTTCCTTCAGTATTCCACTTAGTTTCTCCATGCCTTGTAATATATAAAGTTGTCATTAACTATATCTCCTCTCATACCATCTTAAAATTATAATATATAATTAGTATAGAATCAAATTAAATCATTACCCTTAGCGTTACGATATAAATCACTTCGGAAGTAATTTAGACTCACACTGAAGTATTATTTTACTAAGTTAATGAACCCAACTTATGAATATACTAAATCTTTTTTGTTAACTATAGTTAAATGGTAAAATAGGAGGTTTATAATTTTTTACAAAATAAAAAACAAATTTTAGAAAGTTTCTTCCAAAAGTTTGTTTTTAAAAATACTTAAAAATTAATAGTTATGGACTACTTAAATATGTTATATAAATAATTTAATCAGATAAGTGCTCATTGTTATGAATTCGTAATCCATCTTCTAGGTCTACAGATGGTACCATTGATTTTGAAGTAATTGTTGAGTCTGCATATGTATTAATTTCAAGTGGATGTGGCGTTACCTTGCTAGGAAAGTCTGACCCATATGCCTGTTCTATTAATCTCATATCTATAACGTCTTCTTTACCTTTCCTTTTGCGATGTGATATAATACTCGCCATTTTGAGTTCCTCCTTGTGCTACAATGGTAAAACAATTATTTTCTAGCATTTTACATAGTATTTTCATTTCCTCAGGACTTTTCATTTTTGAAGTAATTGTGAACTTATCGTTTTGCTCAACTATCCCCATATAATCATGAATGCTACTGTAATCACTTAAGTTAATATCTCCAACAATGTCTAATCTATATTCAGACATTCAATTCTCCCCTCTTTGCTAAATTTATTATTAGGTTTTGTAATTTCAGACAAAATATGCGTATTTATTATAATATATTTTCAATATCTTATAACGCTAAAAATTGATACTTAAATTATTATCTTCACCTCTGCAATATTAACGACTTCAAAAGGATATTTATACTTCAACTGAAGGTCTTTCTTTGTTAAAGTATGCACCCCCTAGTATTTCTCTCGGGTAACTAACAATTCTCAACTGTTATGCCCTTTGCATCCTCCTGATGCAGATAAGCATTATTAATTATTATCTCCCATTTATATAATTGGGATACTTTTATTCTGAGATACCATTAAAATAAAAAATAAAACCGTAAATAATTACGGTTTTATTTCTTTAAATATTTATTTTTATTCTACATTTTTATTAGCTTCAATTATTTTATCAATTCCATCCTGAGGAACTTCTTCATATCTTTCAAATTTCACTCTAAAATTTGCTCTAGCACCAGTCATTGAGCGTAAATCTGTTGCATAATTAAATAGCTCTGATTGTGGTACCTCTCCTATGACTTTCTGGCCTCTTTCAACAGACTCCATTCCCAGAATTCTGCCTCTCTTTTTGTTTATATCTGTAATAATATCACCCATATAATCCTCTGGGCATGTAACTTCCACATGCATGATTGGTTCTAGTATAACAGGATGTGCTTCCTGAAGACCTTTCTTGTAAGCTAATGATGCAGCCATCTTAAATGCCATTTCAGAAGAATCTACAGGATGATATGAACCATCATGTAACGTTGTTCTAAGTCTTATAACTGGGAAGCCCGCAAGTACACCATGCTGAATGCATTCTTTTAAACCTTTCTCGACAGCAGGTATATATTGCCTTGGAACTGTTCCTCCCACTACTGCATCAACAAATTCTAAATCATCAGCACCGTCTATCCTAGGCTCAAATTTAATTTTTACATCTCCATATTGACCGTGTCCTCCAGATTGTTTTTTATGCTTTCCTTGGACATCAGAAGCTTTTTTAATTGTCTCTCTATATGCAACCTTTGGAACTTCTAATGATATTTCAACTCCAAATTTATTTTTCAATTTGCTAGCTATTACCTGCAAATGAGTTGATCCTAAACCTGAAATTATAGTTTCTGCATTTTCTGTGCTCCTAGATATTGAGAACGTAGGATCTTCTTCTAATAATTTTGTTAATCCATTAGATATTTTATCTTCATCACCCTTAGATTTAGTTACGATGGCTCTCGAAAATACTGGTTGTGGAAAATCCATTGTATCGTACATTAATAGTCTAGCACTATCGCAAAGCGTATCTCCTGTGTTTGTATATTGAAGTTTTGAAACGGCACCTATATCCCCTGCCTCAATTTCTTGAGTTTGAAATTGCTGCTTACCTTTTAAGAAATACATAGTACCTATCTTTTCTTCTTTATCTTTATTAGTATTATATACTGTTGTGTCACTTTTAGCTTTTCCAGTAATGACGCGGAACATAGATAATTTCCCCACAAAAGGGTCCGCAATAGTTTTAAATACTAATGCTGAAAATGGGTCAGTATCATCAATTTTAACCTGCATATATTTATTGTTTTTTATATCCTTTGCAGTATAAAGAGTTGTATCAATTGGTGAAGGGAAACATTCAACCATATCTTCTAGTAATGTATGCATTCCTATACCTAACAAAGCAGATCCACACATTATAGGTGCAATTTCTCCCATAGAAGCTCCTTTTATAAGTCCGTGATATATTTCTTCTTCACTTATAGAGCCCTCATTAAAATATTTATCTAATAAAGCTTCATCAGTTTCAGCTACCGCTTCCATAACCAACTGCTTACACTCATCTACCTTATCAATTAATTCTTCCGGAATATCGCTATCTTCCATCATATGTGTTTTAGGATTGAATATTCTAGCCCTTCTAGATATGACATTTATTACTCCTATAAAATTTTCTTCACTACCTATAGGATATTGAATTGGTACTGCGGATATCCCAAATTTTTCTTTTAGTTGTTGCAAAACAACTTCGAAATTACTATTTTCTCTATCTAGTTTATTAACAAAAAATGCTCTAGGTAGCTTGTGTTCATTGATATATTCCCAAGCTTTTTCAGTTCCAACTTCTATGCCTGATACACCACAGACAGTTATCATTGCCATATCTACAGCTTTTAAACCCTCAATCATTTCTCCTATATAATCAAAATATCCAGGCATATCTACTAAATTTATTTTTACATCTTCCCATTCACTTAAAGCTACTGATGTAGAAATAGATGTTTTTCTCTTCTTTTCTTCAATATCATAGTCACTAATTGTAGTACCATCATCAACTTTGCCAAATCTATCTATAGCTTTTGTGTAATATAGTATTGATTCCATTATGGTGGTCTTTCCTGAACCGCTATGTCCAACAATGCCTACATTTCTTAGATTATTGCTTTTATATTCTTTCATATACAATACCTCCTAGCTTTTGATTAGATATATATTCATATATTCTACTTTTAAATAAAAACTCCTTTGTAAATAACAGAATTTTCTTAATAGTTTGAATATATTATTTAAGATATCTTTGTAATCATTATTCCCTAAAAAAGATAAAAGTATCAATAATATAAAATTATTGATACTTAACTATATATTTAAAATAAATAGAAGTTATTACTAAAAAACCATATTTATTATAAAGAATTTATATAATATGTGTTATGTTACCTTAACTTTTAAATTTCTATAAAATAAAAAAAAGCTATTAACTAGCTTTTATATACTTAAATAAAAATGGCTCCGCGAAAAGGATTTGAACCTTCAACCTATCGGTTAACAGCCGAGTGCTCCACCGTTGAGCTATCGCGGAACATTACCTGGCGACGACCTACTCTCCCACAGGGTCACCCTTGCAGTACCAT
>JAJYBA010000075.1 GCA_021779235.1 Bacillota bacterium | reverse complement strand
ATGGATTTTAAATCATTAATTGGCACATTAGATGGATTAAAGTTACAAAAATTAGATTGCGATGGGAAAAGCATTGAAGTAAGGTTTGAGTTAAATGAACCAGCAAATATAGATGATATAATGAATGCTGAGAGAGAATTAGGAGTAAAATTACCCGATTCATACAAGGAATTCTTAATGAGTTATAATGGAGCACGTATATTTGATTATGATGGTTTAGATGGGTTTATAATATTAGGAATAAAAGATATTCTTAAGGCAAATAAATTCGCTAAAGCTACATTTGAGGAGGATTGGCTCGAAAGTATAATTATATTTGCAAAATATATTGGAGAAAGTAATTATTTGGGATTTGATGGCTCCAAGGATGAAAGTGAGTATGCAGTTATCGATTGCTTTTTCGAAGAACTTCCAGAGGATTGGACTCAAATAGCTGCTAATTTTGACGATTTTCTTGAAAAAATTGTAGAGCAACAAGGAAAAAAGTTCTGGTTGAGTTAACTTGTATTAAAGTTAAACTGACTACGGAACTATACTGGTACTCACTTCAAAACTTAATATGCAATGTTTAAAAATTAAAATGATTGATATATATTGTCTCTGAATGAAACAATATTTCGAGCATAGCTGCATAATAATGATAATGCAGTAAGATGTAACAAAAGTAAAAATCAAATATATATCATAGTAATAATGAAGGTTAACGCTGATAAAAAGGCGTTAGCCTTTTTTCTATGCCAAAAACATTGAAAGGGGTAAGGAATGATAAATGAACTGGTACAAAGATTCAATATACATCTAGAGGAAGACGAAAAGAACATAAAAACAATAGAAAGTTATGTTGGAGGCACTTCTGCCTTTGTAGCATTCATTGAAGAAAAGGGAGTGGACTTTAATGGAGAAATGAAAAGATTCTTCATCACCAGCTATAGGAACTATCTCCTTGAAAATCAGTATGAGATATCAACCATCAATAAAAAGGTCAACAGTATTCACTCCTTCAACAGGTACTTGGTGGACAATGGCTACGCAAAAGACATTGTAGTAGATATTGCAAAGAATAGAGTGAAGCTGGCATATGGTTCTGAAAGGCAGGTTAAAGCACTAATGGATAAGTAAGTAGAGTGAATTCTATTCTAGAGCAAGTAGGTTGGTAAAAGGCAAATATGCAATGCGAAAGCATAAGCGGTAGCTGTCTGATGAGAAAAAATACTTTATAGAATTGATTGTCAAATGAAAAATATGAGCCAAGCACCGGTAGGTGGCACTAATAGACACACGATTGCAGGAAAAATAGCATCCTGGAATTACAACAAACTACTACAATGACGGTAGCAATGTTATAATAGAAACAAATGGAAATAATAATTTATTAGCAAGAGATATATGGGAATAATGGTCAAGCAAATGGCAACAACCAGGATAAAAGCAAAGGAGATAACGGAAAACATTTAGGTTGGTATAAGAATAAGAAAAATCCTCATTACCAAGATGGAGCTGGAACAGGGGACGGTGATCTTACAAAGCCAGAGGTATTTGAGGCAACTAACTATATAAATGATGTAAGCAAAGAAAACGAAGAAGTTCTAATGACCACAGACAGCAACGGAGACTACAGAGCAGCATACACCTATGGACTAGAGGAAATAGGAGTAGAGGACTTAATGGATGTTGAAGGAAAACCCAACAACCCACTATACTACCTTCAAGATGCCATAGGCAGTGTCACAGCAATAACAAATATGAACTCCGAGGTAATAGACAGCAACAGATTTGCCCCATACGGAGAAGCACTAGACCCAGTAGCAAAGAACGCAAGACTAACAAACAGTCCATATGGCTTTACTGGAGAGATGCATGATATAGAGGGAGATCTTGTTTACCTAAGAGCTAGATATTACTCACCTGATATGATGAGATTTATTCAGCAGGATACTTATTTAGGAGATGCAAAGGAACCACTTAGTAGAAATCTTTATGCATATGCTAATGATAATCCGCTTAAGTATGTCGATCCGAGTGGGCATATGAATTATTTTAAACAAACAGATAACTTACTGGACGGTGCAATGAATGGAGTAAAAAATAATACTATTGGGAATATAAAAGATATTATTAAATCTCCAAGAGTGATGTATGATCTAGGTCAAGCGTTGATATCAGGAAAAATAGGAATACAAGACCTTGTAAAAGCTGGACTACAAGGCATGGTGCAAGATTATTTATATATTATAAAAAATGCAGATGTATTAAGCATCAATACAAAAGTAACAGATAAAAAAGTATATGAAATGGGAACACATATTGGCGGTATAGTAGTAGATATTGTCGGAGAAGTGACTTCTGGTGGATTAGCAAAGATTGCTAATATATTTAGTAAAGTAAAAGGTGGAGACAAAATTGTAAAAGCACTTAAAAAAATAAAAATACCAGCAATAAAAAAGAATATTAATGGACCAAGTAAAGCTCAAAAGCTACTTACGCCTGCTAAGGTTGTGGCAAAAAATCCACCTAATCCATATGGGAAAAAAGGTGGTTTAGCACATCAGAATAAAATTAGCGAAGTTGCAACAAAACTAGAAAAGCTAGGCTATGATGTCGATTTCGAGCATTATGTAAAAATTCCATTAGGAGGGTTTGAAAATGCTAGGTACGGCGACATTATTGCTACTAAAGGAAACGATACATGGATAATCCAAATTGGAAAGAAAACAAAAGGCGGAAAACCAATTTCTAGAGAAACTAAAGCAATAAAAGACTTGCAAAATGCAGGCTATAAAGTATCCTTCGTGGGATATAATTGAGGTGACAAATGGGAAAACAAACAAGATTCTTTTTTACAAAAGAGGAAGAGGATACAATGATAAATAATTTGGTAGGTTTGGGGTACATTGTTATGGGTAAAAATGGTACAACTGTATCAGACTTTGGCATAACACAAATGAGCCAATTGTACATTTCATATGAAGGTGTGCAACTATCAAAAAGAGAGGAATTTGTAGACACAATTTTGTCTGAGGTAATTACCCTCACTAGAACTAAGATGTTTGATAATAATGAAGTAAACCCTGGAAGGGTATGGTATGAAAATAAGTTTTTTAATAAGGAAGGTAAGTCATGCAATAAATCAAAGAAAATTGAAATAATATATAAAAAATGTGTGGGACTGATAAAACTTAATTCATCAATGAGCAAGTGTAAGGATTATTATATTTCAGATGGGGTTAAGCAGAAGGTAGTATCAGAGGGCTTTGTATTAAAGTCATCACCTATAACAAATGTAGAGTTTTAATATACTAATTATAAAAGCCTAAGTTTAAAATGCCAGTTTGATAGGCCTAAAATATTGATAAGGTTTAAAACTCGATGGAAAACTCAAACTATACTAGACGAAAAAATCACGACAAAGTTATGTAAAATGAGTAAGTCTTTTCGTTGGATGGGTTTGAACATGAGTATAAACTTCAAACTGACTACAGAATTCCAAAACATATCTTTATGAAGATGAGAAGAGCATAAAGTCAGTAGAAAGTTATGTTGCTGCCACTTCTGCCTTTGTAGCATTAATTGAAGGTAAAGAAGTAGATTTCAATGGAAATGCGTAGCTAGGCTAAGATGATGCATCTGATACGGATTTAGTAGATAAGAAGCTTAGTAGAAAAGTTGAAAGGCTTTGAAAAGAATAGAAACAAAAAAACTTGGCGCTAGCCAGGGACGAAAACCACCAAAATTTATAGAAGTATATTTTGGTGGTTTTTTCCATCCAAGAGCAGATGTAAAATATGGGGATAACAGTCAATGAAATGGAAATAACAAAGATAAAAGCAAAGGAGATAACGGGAAGCATTTAGGCTGGTATAAGAATAAGAAAAACTCCCATTACCAAGATGGAGCTGGAACAGGGGACACTGATCTTACAAAGCCAGAGGTATTTGAGGTAACTAATTATATTAACGACGTAAGCCAAGAGAATGAAGAAGTCCTAATGACCACAGACATCAACGGAGACTACAGAGCAGCCTACACCTATGGACTAGAGGAAATAGGAGTAGAGGACTTAATGGATGTTGAAGGTAAACCCAACAACCCACTATATTACCTACAGGATGCAATAGGTAGCATAACAGCAATAACAAATATGAACTCCGAGGTAATAGACAGCAACAGATTTGCCCCATACGGAGAAGCACTTGACCCAGTAGCAAAGAACGCAAGACTAACAAACAGTCCATATGGACTTACTGGAGAGATGCATGATATAGAGGGAGATCTTGTTTACCTAAGAGCTAGATATTACTCACCTGATATGATGAGATTTATTCAGCAGGATACTTATTTGGGAGATATAAAGGAACCACTTAGTAGAAATCTTTATGCATATGCTAATGATAATCCGCTTAAGTATGTTGATCCGAGTGGGCATAGAGTAGAAATGGATCATGAAACTGGAGATCCTTTTTTAACTGGTCTAAAGGTACAAGCAAATAAGGCGATCTTAAAAAAGGGTTCCAAGGGAGATTATGTAATGTATTTGCAAATATTGCTAAATGCAAAGGGAATTAAGCTTAGTGCAGATGGAGATTTTGGATCTTTAACACTGAAAGCAGTAATAAACTTTCAGGAAAGTAAAGAGTTGGCAACAGATGGGATTGTTGGCCCTAAGACTTGGCGGGCATTGGAAAGTCCAAAGCAAGTCACCCCAAAGCCACCAGTAACGAAAGGTACGGCAACAAAGTCTACGGTACCAAATAGTAGTAATGTGTTAGGCAAAACTAATAATTTCAATTTGAGTCAAACGAGTATCAGAGGTACAACTAAGGAAGATATGGATGCGGCAGCTAAATGGGAAGCCAAAAACAAAAAAACGATGCCTGGTGATTTTGGAGATGGAGCATTTGGAAAAGCATATGACGTTTATATTAGTACTGGAAATAATCTTGCTGAGTGGCAGGATCAAAATCCAGAATTTATGAATGCTATACCTTTAGTTGCAATACGGTTTGGTCTTGTAGGAATGTATCAAGCACCTGAGGGGGTGGCTAAAGCTGTACATATAAAATGACAGTTCCTAAAGACTCTAGTATTTCAGGACTTGATGTGCAGCATTTAGAACAAAAGGAAGTAATGAAAAAGTAGTTTAAGATTTCTATCCTATGACTGCACCTGCAATTAACGTTCCTAAGTTATTTCTAGATAATAATGATACTGATGGAGAATTATAAGTTTCATTTCTAGAATATTTAGAGGATATAGAAAAGTAAGCTAAAAAGTTTAATATATAAATTTGAATTTTAAGAATCTTTTTACAAATTTATATTGTAATATATGTAATTTAGGTATATAATGGTTATGTTGGCAACAACTAATATTAAAAAGGAGGTCGTGACTATGTTAAGATATAAGAGATTTACATTTGAAAATGTGAATTTTGCAGTGAAATTTGACAAGGTATATAAACACGATCTTGGTATAAGCTTTTAATATTAATTAACTTTGTTATTTATATTAATTATTTAAGCCAGGGGCTGTGTACCTATGGCTTTTTTTATTAGTGTTAAAAGGGAGTACTATGTAAAAACATAAGTATACCATTAATAACTAATTTTTACGTTAAAAAGCCGTAGAATATATATTCTTCGGCTTTTTAATTTATATAAATTTTTGTTTGATTAAAAAGAAGGAGTGATTAAAATGGTTAAAAAACATGACTGCAAAAAAAATAGGGGCTGGAATTCTAATTTTTACACTTGAGTTCTCAGAAAATATATTAGGATGATATTAGAACTGAGATACCCTTTAATAATGGATATAAATCAGGTCTGTCGATAAGGAGGCAAATTATATGAAGAAACTTTTAAAGTTAACTAAGGGAAATAGATTATTATATATTACAGCAATACTTTCCATTGCAGCAGCTACTTTTGTAGCGATGATGGAACCGATGGTTATGAAACTAACAATAGATTCAATAATAGGAAATAAACCTATGGACATTCCTGCACCTATGGAAAAGCTTGTTATGTTAGTAGGTGGCAAAGAAGTACTATTTAGAAATCTATGGATATGTTCTTTGAGTCTTGTAACACTTACTTGTACAAGAGGGATTTTCTTATTTTTAAGAGGAAAACTTTCTGCACAGGCAGCTGAAAACATTGCAAGGAATATGCGAATGAAACTTTATGATCATATTCAAAATTTACCCTATGGATATCATGTAAAAGCAGAATCAGGGGACCTTATTCAAAGATGTACTTCAGATGTGGACACCGTTAGAAAATTCTTTGCAACACAAATGGTGGAAATAGGAAGAGCGTTTTTTATAGTAACCTTTGCGATTATAATGATGTTGTCACTTAATAAAAAGATGACGGTTATTGCTATGGTGATAGTACCAATTATATTTATATTTTCATATGTGTTTTTCTATAAAATAAAAAACACTTTTGAAAAGTCAGATGCACAGGAGGGGGTTCTATCTTCAGTGCTTCAAGAAAATTTAAGCGGAGTTAGAGTGGTAAAAGCTTTTGGAAGACAGAACTTTGAAATTGAAAAGTATGAAAAAGAAAATATAAAATATAGAGATTTGAATTTCAAATTAATAAAGCTACTTTCAACTTATTGGTCTACATCAGATATACTTTGTATGACTCAAATTGGTCTGGTTTTGATATCAGGCATATATTTTGCAGTTAATGGAGAAATCAGTTTGGGGACTTTAGTAGTATTTAATACCTACGAAGGAATGTTACTGTGGCCAGTAAGACAGCTAGGTAGAATTCTTTCAGATATGGGAAAAATGTCTGTTTCTCTTCAAAGAATAACAAATATTCTTGATGTGCCAGTAGAACAAGAATATGGAAAGGCATTAAAGCCAGAGATTAAAGGTGAAATAAGCTTTGAAAATATAAACTTTGAATACGAGAAAAATAATGAAATTCTTAAGGATATAAGTTTTACAGTAAAGAAAGGTGAAACTGTTGCTATTGTTGGACCAACAGGTTCAGGTAAATCATCACTTGTACACCTTCTATTAAGACTTTATGACTATAATAGTGGATCTATAAAGGTTGATGGAGTAGAGCTTAAGGATATTGAAAGAAAGCACATGAGAAATAATGTGGGAATAGTGCTTCAGGAACCTTTCCTTTATTCAAGAACTATAAAGGAAAATATTAAAATGGCTAAGCTAGACTCTGAAGATATAGAAATCCACAATGCAGCCACAGTAGCTGCTGTGCATAATGTTATAACTTCCTTTGAAAAGG
>JAJYBA010000074.1 GCA_021779235.1 Bacillota bacterium | reverse complement strand
TGAAGCTAGAGTTATTGCTTGGCTTGCAGGGGAGAAGTGGAGGATGGAAGTGTTTAATTCTCATGGAAAGATCTATGAAGCCTCTGCAGCACAAATGTTTGGAGTACCTTTAGGAGCTGTAACTAAAGGCAGCTCTCTTAGGCAAAAAGGGAAGGTGGCAGAATTAGCCCTTGGGTATCAAGGTGGCGCAGGAGCACTTCTCGCTATGGGTGCTTTGAAAATGGGATTAAAGGAAGAAGAACTTCCAAAGCTTATAAGAGCATGGAGAGCTTCTAATTCAAACATTGTAAGGCTTTGGAATGAGGTAGAGCGAGCTGCAATTATTGCTGTAAGAGATGAAACCATTGTAAAGTTACAAAAGGGTATAGAATTTTCTTTTGAGAAAGGAATACTTTTTATAAAACTACCCTCAGGAAGAAAGCTTTCTTATGTTAGACCTAGGCTTGAAAGGGATAAAAGATTTGATAAGGCTATGATAACTTATGAAGGGATAGTACAAGGAACCAAGCAGTGGGGAAGATTAAGTACTTATGGTGGGAAGCTTACAGAAAATATAGTACAAGCTATAGCTAGAGATTGTTTAGGCGTTAATATGCTTAGACTACATGAGGCAGGCTATAAGATTATAATGCACATTCATGATGAGGTAGTGCTAGATGTACCTTATGACTTTGGTTCCTTAGAGCAGGTTCAAGACATAATGGGAACCTCTATAGCTTGGGCGAAAGGCTTGCCACTAAGAGCAGAGGCTTTTGAAACTGACTACTATAAGAAGGATTAGTATAAGGGAATTTTGGTATAGAAATAAAGCAAGGTCTTAAAGGAAAATAATGGGGAACGGGTGATAAAACATGAGTACTGAGGCTAAAACAGAGTTTAAACTAAAGCAGGATGGAAGGATTACTATCGCTACAGGAAGAAACCGCAAGGAAACAAAGTGGAAGAATGAGGAGGTTAAATGGTCACAGTTATTAGAGAGACTTAGCAGGACCACTTACACCTCAGAAACTGTTGAAGAATATAAAGCGCTTCCTAAAAATGAGCAAGATAATATTAAAGATGTAGGTGGTTTTGTAGGGGGCTCCTTAAAAGATGGAAAAAGAAAAAGTGACACCGTGCTTAAAAGAACAGTACTTACTTTGGATGCTGACTATGGGCGAGAAGGCTTATGGGAGACTATAGAAATGCTCTTCGATTTTGCTTGTTGTATGTATACTACTCATAAGCATAGCAAAGAAAAATCAAGACTTAGGCTTGTAATTCCACTAAGTACACCAGTAGGTCCAGAAGAATATCAGGCTATAGCTAGAAAAGTAGCTGAGGATATAGGCATGGATAATTTTGATGATACCACCTATGAGCCATCAAGATTAATGTATTGGCCCTCTACCAGTCATGATGGTATCTTTGAATTTAATTACCTAGATACAGTTTGGTTAAATCCAGAGGAGCTTCTAAATAGATATGAGGATTGGAAAGATACAAAATCTTGGCCTGTATCCTCAAGAGCTAAAATCCAAAGAGAAAAACTTGCAGATAAGCAAGGTAATCCAAGAGAAAAGAAGGGGATAGTAGGTGCCTTTTGCCGTAGTTATTCCATCCATGAAGCTTTAGAGAAGTTTTTAAGTGAGGTATATGTTAAAACTGCTGAAGAAAATAGATACACCTATATAAAGGGATCTAGCTCTGGAGGACTCATTATTTATGAAAAGGGTGATTTTGGCTTCTCGCATCATGGCACAGACCCTGCCTCTGGAAAGCTTTGTAATGCCTTTGACTTAGTTAGAATTCATAAATTTGGACACCTTGATGAAGCTGTAGATTCCAGTACTTTAGCTGTGAAATTACCATCCTATGCTGCAATGGTGGACTTTAGTCGCGAGGATGAAGCTGTAAAATTAACCCTAGGAGTGGAGCGGCTAAACTGTGCAAAGGAGGAGTTTAATGTCATAGAGGATGTAGAAGAAATAGATACAGAGTGGGTAAAGCTTTTAGAGGTTAATAATAAAGGCTATTATAAGTCCTCTATAGAAAATATAATTTTAATACTTACAAATGACCCTAGCTTAAAAGGAAAAATAGCTCTCAATGAGTTTTCACATAGAACTATGATAAGAGGAGATTTGCCTTGGCATAAGCTGTTAAGTAAGGTTGAAGGGGATGGCTGGAAGGACAGTGATGATGCGGCACTTCGGCATTATTTTGAAAAGGCCTATGGCATAACTGCTCCAAATAAAATTATTGATGGGGTATTAATTGTTGAGGAGAAAAATAAATATCATCCTATACGGGAGTACCTAAATGCTTTGGTTTGGGATGAAGCACCCAGAGTAGATTCCTTGCTTATTGATTACCTTGGAACTGAGGATAGTCCATATAATAGAGCAGTTACAAGAAAAGCTATGGTGGCAGCGGTGGCTCGGGTATTTGTGCCAGGTATAAAATTTGATAATATGCTGGTTTTAGTTGGAAATCAGGGTATTGGTAAGAGTCATATTGTAAGTTTACTTGGACAATCTTGGTATTCAGATTCTTTAAACACAGTGCAAGGTAAGGAGGCCTATGAGCAACTTCAAGATGCCTGGCTCATAGAAATGGCAGAGCTTTCAGCTACAAGGAAAGCTGAAGCGGAGGCAGTAAAACACTTTATATCTAAAAGAGAGGATATTTATAGAGTAGCCTATGGTAAGAGAGTTACTAAATTCCCCAGGCAGTGCGTGTTTTTTGGAACTACAAATGATAGTGAGTTCCTTCGTGATAAAACAGGAAATAGAAGGTTTTGGCCTGTAGTAGTAGGTAAAAGTAAAAGAAAAAAGAATCTTTGGGTGGATATGGTGCAAGCTGAGATAGATCAAATATGGGCTGAGGCTGTGGAGCTTTGGAACGGTGGGGAGAAATTATGCCTTGAAGCGGATATTGAAAAAGAAGCTATTAAAAGGCAAGAACAACATACTGAGGAAAGTGCCAAGGATGGCATGATTCGCCAGCACCTTGACACATTATTACCTGAAAACTGGGGGGAGCTTGATGTGGTAGCTAGACAGATATTTCTTCATGGTGGTGGGCTTGAAAGTGGTGAGGAAGGTACAATTAAAAGAGATAAAGTTTGTGCTATGGAAATCTGGGTGGAGTTTTTTAAAGGAGACATTAAGCAAATGACACCTATGCAGGCAAGAGAGATAAACGATATCCTTCGCAAAATGGAAGGGTGGGAACCTTATTCTAAGGGAACAGGAAAGCTTAGGTTTGGGAAAAATTATGGACTTCAAAGAGCCTTTGTAAGAGTGGGTTCTTCATGAAATTGATGTATCCTTATAGCAAAATTACTGTATCCTGTGTATCCTTAATGACCTTTATAGATACGTATCCATAGTATTTATAAAAATAGTTTTTTCTATAATTCTTAAATTTATAAAACTTAGTGTAGCCCTGTATCCATAAAAAAGTGTTATGGATACGGTTAAGGATACGGGCTAAATTCAGTAGCAGTAAGGCTTTAGCTGTATTGTATCCAATGTATCCGTATTTTCCTATTGAGGTATATAAAATAGAGAAATATAAATATACCTGTATGTATATAACGCATATATACCCCCGCGTAAGGAAAAAGGGCATTTATGGATACGAAGGATACGCTACTAGAGCTGCACTGCAAATCAGGGGGACTTGGAGAGCAAAATTTAAAGTAAGGAAGGTTAAGAAAGTTTAGTATTTTATAAAATATAGCAAAGAATTCTAAGTGAAGGAGAGGGATGAAAAAGTGGAGACTAAAGAATATGTTGAATATTTATTTGGAAACTATAATGAGATTTTAAAGGATATAGAGCAGCTAAAGTTTGAGCTAGAAACCTATGAGAATTTAGTTCCAGAGGAGATTATAGATGCTATGAATTTTTCATCAGGCAATGATGAAAGAGTATCAAGTAGCACTCCATCAGATAAAACTTGTAAAATAGCACTGATATACAGTGAAGTATCTAAAAGAATGAATAATGAAGCTAAAGAAGAAATAAGAAAAATGATAGTAGCCTCCGAATACGAGATTAGGAAACTTGATTACTGCATTGCTAGACTGGAGCCTAAGATTAGGGAAGTTATTAAGAATATATATATAGATAAAATGGCATGGCTTGTTATAAGTAAAAATTTATACATTAGTGAGAATACAATTAGTAAGTATAAAAGAAAAGGTATAGATGAAGTAACTCAAATGTATAACATGGGAAGAGTAGCAGTGTAGCTGGTCTTTCTTAATTAATAAAGCCATAAGCTTATTAATATTGCAGTACCGCAGAAGATAGTCTTATTCCTTATAATTGAAATTTATGATATAATTTACACGGAATGAAATTTAGTGAATACCAGTGTTTAGCGTTGTCACAACTGTAATAAAGTGCGAATTAATTTATAGAAAGGAGTTGATAATGTGTTTGAAGAAAAGATTCAAAAAAATGTACGTACGATTGATAGGGCAATCTTCATTATAAGGTATATGTTTTTCGGGTTTTTAGTTTGGTCATATTTCAGCACAATATTTACGATTTTAAGAAAAGGTCTTATTGGTATTATTATTGGATTTATTGCATTAGGTATGTATTTTGTTTTTATTGATGTGATAAACCCTATGAAGATGAATCATAATGAATTTGGAAAATATACAAATAAGATAGGAACATTAATCAGTATTATTTTTATGGCATGTTGTTTAGTACCACTCTTTGGAATTGGACTTTAAAAATGATTTAAGACGCAATCTTCATATAGGACGCAACTTACACATATAGAAGATGCCAGTTTTCAAGATTCCAAAATGTTATTAAAATGTAAGCACACAATCTCTTTGTATTATGATGTAATACAAAGAGATTCATTACAACCAAGGTAATAATGAGAATTAAAGGCAAAACATGATGAAATTGAGGAGGGAAGTATATGGATGTTTCACATATTGTTGAAAGAATTAATGATCTTTTTAATGTAACAAGTAAGGAAATCTATTCTAGTGAATCTGGAATTACATACCATGCAGATAAAAAAGTTAAAAAATTAGGATACTGTGTTAACCTAACTCTTGAAACTATAGAGGAAGCAAGAATTCATGGAGTTGATATGATGGTGACACACCACCCTGCATGGGATGAAATATATGGATTAAAAGAGGCGTGCATAGAAAAACTAGCAGAGCATGGTATAAGTCACTACTACAATCACTTGCCACTTGATGACTGTAACTTTGGAACAAATGATAGTTTATTAAAAAAATTGAATTTAACAAATGTTAAAAGAACCCATGAGTGGGAAGGGTTATATTTTGGTAGAGTCGCAGAATATGATGAAGAAATTGAATTTAATGAATTAGTAAAAAATATTGAAAATCTACTTGAAGAACCAGTTAAATCTTGGCGGTTTAATGACAAAAAGGTGAAGCGAGTGAGCTTAGTCTGTGGTAATGGAGGGCCAACAACTTGCCTTAAGGAAGCAGTTGAAAATAAGTGTGATGTATACATTACAGGTGAATGTAATTTGTATACGATTCAATATGCTAAGTTTAAAGGGATAAATCTTATCATTGGGAGTCATACTTTCACAGAAATCTTTGGAATTCAAAGTTTAGCATTGAAATTGGATGAGAATAAAAAAGAACTTGAAGTAGTGAGACTTAATGAAGAACATTATGAAGCGAATATAAAATAAGACGTAATAACAGAGAAATACGTATAACTTAAAAGAATTTAACAATTAAATTATAGACTACATTGATTATATGTAGTCTATGTATAAAGATAGTAAAATAAGTCAGTGTAAGGTGTACTACACTAGATATAATAAGGAGATGCACAAATGGTGAAAAATTCAAATAAAAATTTCATTATTTCAGTCTTTTTTGCGTTAATATTAAAAAGGATTACCTACGCCGTTGGAGATTTTAATTTCGGAAATAAGCCATTATTTTCTTTATATTCTTTATATGATTTTATTATTTTATTGATCTATTATTCAGCAATTTTATATGTCATAAATAAAATAATAGCTAAAAAAGGTCAGAATAAAAAGAAATAGTATGCAACTATACCTTATGAAAAATCAAATAATGAAGAACTTAAAGGGTTAGTAAACTGTTAGTAAAAGGATTAGCAAACATAACGAAAGTGGATAGAAACAAAATAGAAAGTCTGTGCTATAATTTAAAGTGTAGAAATGTATATAAACCTCTTGGAGAAATCTAAGAGGTTTTTTTATAAGCAAAAATAAATGAGTTACATGGCTTCTGAGGAATTTCCTTGGGGCTTTTTTATTTGGAGAAATAGAAATCTCCACAATCTCTTGGTTTTAATTCATCTAATTTTACTTAATACAGGATTCTTATAAAAGTTAAAAATATAAAAAGGCGGTGTTTATTATGGAAAAACTAATAGAAAAGGCTAAAGACAAGGACGAAATTGCTACAAGTGAGATAATAGAAAGATTTAAATATCTAATACTAAAGGAGGCCTCAAAATATTATATACCTGGCTATGAGTTTGAGGATCTAGTTCAACATGGTTATCTTTCGGTTATCAAAGCTATTTCTATGTACAAGCTAGGTAGCAATAGTTTTAATGGGTATTGCATTAATACAATAAAAATGAATTTTAAAGCACTTCTAAAAGGGCAGATAAAACATTTCAGGGAAGTGCCTAGTGACGAAATATTAGACTTTGATGCATCAGGGAATTATGAATTTACTTTAGAGGATGAGGTAATTGCACATGAAGAAGTGAAAAAATTATATGCTGCTCTTGATAAACTTGAACCTCTAGAGCGTGAGATCATAGAAAGGTATTATATTTTGGATCAGTACCTAGGAGAAATAGCCTGTGATAGTGATAAAAGTTATTATCAATTTGCAAGGCTTAAGAAAAAGGCATTAGAAAAATTGAAAGCTCTTATGTAGATTTATTTATTTTTTAAAAAGTCCACATAAAATTTTGTTGCAACATATATATTCATTGAAAACAAAATGAAAGGAGTTGATGAATATGGCAGTTGTATCTACAAAGGTGGCAAGTGCACTAAAACTTACTATGAAAGTAGGAATTGACGACAGTGGTAAAGACAAATTTGCCACAAAAACGCTAAGTAATCTAAAGGTTACTGCAGTGGATGACTTAATGTTGTTCCTTCGCTTTATCTAGGAACTTTTTATATAACTTTAGGTGGCTCACTTCTTTCTGCTTCATTAAGTTTTTTGTATGCAGCATTAAAGTATGATAGGGTAAGACAAAAATACTTAATAAAATTTTCCAAGCAAAGACTACTGAACTCGTAAATCAAGGTTATATAGA
>JAJYBA010000073.1 GCA_021779235.1 Bacillota bacterium | reverse complement strand
TGATTTCGTCATCTTGGAAAATGTAGGAAACTTAGTGTGTCCAGCAGAATTTGACACTGGTGCATCAAAAAATGCAATGATTTTAAGTGTACCAGAGGGAGATGACAAACCTCTAAAATATCCTTTAATGTTTTCCATTGTGGACGTTTTATTAATTAACAAAATAGATGCCATGGACTATTTTGATTTTGATATAGAGGCAGTGAAAGAGCGTGTAAAAAAATTGAACCCGAATATTAAGATTATCCCAATCTCTGCTAAAACTGGAGAGGGAACTTCTGAGTGGGCCGACTGGATACGTACTGAAGTGAAAAATTGGAACGAGCAATAGTAGTATGGAAGATGATGATTTAATTTAGGTTTCGAATGAAAGGAGAAATTAAAATGGTAAAGAAAAAAGTACTTGAACTAGCAAATAAAATTGCTGCTGGTATTACTGGAGGGATTGTAAAAGTAAAAGCAACAGATCCAGAATATAGAATTCTTGAGCCCGTTGTTTCAGATGAAATGGCAGAAATAGCACTTAAGCTGGAGATTCGCAAACCCAAAAGCGTAAAGGAAATTGCTGCTAAGTGTGGGAAAACAGCTGCAGAAGTAGAAAAAATTCTGTATCAAATGGCTGTAGATGGAGTTATAAAAGTAGAAACAGAAGATGGTGTTGATAAATACTGTCTTGAGCTTTATGTTCCTGGTGTTATGGAATACATGGTTGATAATAAAGCAAACTTGGAGAAATACCCAGTAATTGGTGAGTGCTTTGAAGAATATACAAGAAAATTAGGCGCATTAATGGCAGGAAATATTCCGATTGGCCTAGGTGTAATGAGAGTTATTCCAGTTCAAAGTGCTATTGATGGGGATACAAGAAAGGCTTCGTATGAAGAAATAGATTACCTTCTTAAAAAACATGATGTTTTTGCTGTTACAGATTGTGCATGTCGTGCATCCATGAGAATCATTGGAGAAGGCTGTGGACATAGAGTTGAAGACATTTGTCTTAGACTTGGATCAGCTGCTGAATACTATATTCGTGTAGGAAGTGGTAGACAAGTTACTAGAGAAGAAGCTGCTGAGATTTGCCTGCAAGCTGAAAAAGAAGGAATGATGCATCAGATACCTAATTTATCAGGACCAGGAAACGCACTTGCTATTTGTAATTGCTGTGGATGTTCTTGTTTTGGATTAAGAAATGCAAATCTTTATAGAAACCCTGATTGGTCTAGATCTAACTATGTTTCACAAGTGGATAAAGATAAATGTGTTGCCTGTGGAGAATGCGTGGGAAATTGTCCATCAAATGCATTAACATTAGGACAAAAATTATGTTCAAAGAAGCCTAGCGAAGTTTCTAAGGAAAAAGATACTCCATATGATACGAAGTGGGGAAAAGATAAATGGAATCCAGATTATCGTAATCGTAAAGTTGTTGATGAGAGCGGAACAAGCCCATGTAAATCTGAGTGTCCAGCTCACATAGGAGTTCAAGGATATATTAAGATGGCATCTCAAGGAAGATATAGAGACGCTCTAGAGCTTATAAAGAAAGAGAATCCATTCCCAGCAATTTGTGGACGTATTTGTCCTAGAAAGTGTGAAGATGCATGTACAAGAGCGGGTGTAGATGAAGCGCTTGCAGTTGATGAAGTTAAAAAATTCATTGCTGAGCAGGATTTAAAAGCAGAACATCGCTTTGTACCTGAAAAAATGGTAGCAAGGGAAGGAAAAATTGCTGTAATTGGTGCTGGCCCTGCAGGACTTTCTTGTGCTTATTTCCTAGCTGTTGAGGGATATCAAGTAACAGTATTTGAAAAACAAAAGAAGCTAGGTGGTATGTTAACTCTTGGAATTCCTTCCTTTAGACTCGGAAAAGAAGTAGTAAATGCAGAAATCGAAGTTTTGAAGGAATTAGGCGTAGAATTTAAAGAAGGCGTTGAGGTTGGCAAAGATATTACCCTTGCAGAGCTCAGAAAGAAAGGTTACAAAGCTTTTTATGCAGCTATTGGTGCTCAAGCAGGTAGAAACTTAGGCATTGAGGGTGAAGATGCGGTGGGCTCAATGACAGGTGTAGATTTCTTACGTAGAGTAAGTTTAGGTGAAAACTTGAAAATGGAAGGACCAGCTATCGTCATTGGTGGAGGAAATGTTGCTATAGACGTTGCCCGAACTGCTGAAAGAATTGGTGCCACGCAAATAGATATGTATTGTTTAGAGAATAGACAAGAAATGCCTGCACTTGAGGATGAAATTGAAGAAGCATTATCAGAAGGCATTGTGATTAACAATTCTTGGGGTCCAAAACGAATTCTTCATGAAAATGGGCACGTTGTGGGTGTAGAATTTAAAAAATGTATTTCTGTCTTTGATGAAAATAGAAGATTTAGTCCTAAATTTGATGAAAATGAAACTAAGATTGTTAAGACAAACAATGTTCTAGTTTCTGTTGGTCAAGGAATGGACTGGGGCGGGTTATTAAAAGATTCTAAGATGGAATTAAATCTAAATAAGACAATAAAAGCTGATCCTATCACTTACCAAACAGGTGAGTCTGATGTATTTGTAGGTGGAGATGCATTAACTGGTCCTAAGTTTGCCATAGATGCTATTGCACTTGGAAAGCAAGGAGCAATTTCAATTCATCGTTATGTTCATGGGGATAGCTTGACTTTAGGCAGAGAGAGCGAATACCATGCTCTTGATAAAGAAAACTTGAAGCTAGATGGCTATGATCGTTTGCCTAGACAAAGAGCACTTCATGTAGAGGGAAGCAAATCAAAAGAAACCTTTAGTGATTTGCGTGTTACATTTACTGAAGAACAAATTAAGAAGGAAACAGAACGTTGCCTTGGCTGTGGTGCTACATCTGTTGACCAATTCCAATGTGTAGGCTGTGGAGTGTGTACTACAAAGTGTAAATTTGATGCAATTTCACTAGTAAGAAAATATGATGCACCTGGTGTAGACTTTAAAGATATGAAATCAGCTGTTATAAAGCATGTCATTAAACGTCAAGGAAGAATTGCAATGAAAAATGTGAAAAAAATGTTTTCAAAATAAAAAATCGAGACAAAATATTTAACCTATCATAGTTTGTTAAAGACGGGGGAGCACGAGTTCTCCCGTTCTTATACTTTAAAAAGAGAGGTGAGTTCATTTGCATGAAGTAGGAGTTTTGATGGAAGTAGTTAAAACTGTTGAAAATTTCGCACAAAAAAATAGAGTAACAAAAATCCAGACATTAGTTCTTCAAATTGGTGAGCTCTCATCAATGATTCCGAAATATATTGAAGCCTGTTATCCAGCTGCAGTGGATGGCACCATATTGCAAGAGACGGAATTAAAAATTGAAATATTACCAGGCAATGGTATTTGTAAAAAGTGCAATAAAGTTTTTAATCTCCTTAAGGATAATAATACATGTCCAAAGTGCGGCAGCAAGCACTGGGAGATACTATGTGGAAAAGAGTTTATGATTAAGGAAATCGTTGCTTGCTAAAATGAGACTTGGAAGCTAAACAATAAAGACCTCTTTTGGTTGCTATCATGACCAAAAGAGTCTTGTTATCTAAAGAATGTGGTGTTTTATCATAAATTACTAATAATTTTCAGTAATTATGCTGTTTATTTAAAGTAAATCTATTTTGTAATTACCTAAAAAAATGTTACAATGTATTATAGTACTAAAGACATTGTAACATTTTTTTATCTATAGATTTAAAGTGTAGAAATCATGAAATGAGGGAAAAACATTGAGTAATTTGAAGACAAATGTTATGAGAATACTTGATAAGGCCGGAATTTTATATAATACATATACTTATGATCCGGGAGACGGCTTGATTGACGGTATTTCTGTTGCAGATAAAATAGGAAAATCTATTGACTTTGTTTATAAAACGCTTGTAACACAGGGGAGTAGCAGAGAATACTATGTTTTTATTATTCCTGTCGCTGATGAACTCAATTTAAAAGCAGCAGCAAAGACTGTAAATGAAAAAGCTATTGAGATGATTAAGGTTACAGACATTAATAAGGTCACAGGTTATATTCGTGGAGGATGCTCGCCAATAGGAATGAAAAAAGAGTATAAAACAGTATTGGATATTTCCGTCGAAATGCTTGATACAATTATAGTAAGTTCCGGGAAGATAGGACATCAAATTGAGTTATCGCCTAAGGATTTAATTAGGATCATAAATTGTAAGACAGATAAAATTACCATGGTGAAAAAATGAAGATTTGATTTAAAATGAGACTCATAAATAAGATTCCTAAAACCTTAGGCAAAGGTTGAGTTACAAAAAAATTATGGTAATTTAGCGACGTATAGTAGCAACAAAACTTGAAACTTTCTTAGCAGAAAAAGTTGTATCTTAAAATATTAAACTAATTAAATATACAAGGAGTAGTAAAAACATAAATGCAAATTTCGATACTAACTCTATAGCAATTTTTATTAAAAAGGTTTTTGTCTTCAACTTATTAATTAATATCTAGTAAAGTTATTATTAGAATAATCAAAGACCTAGCGCGTTTCTTTAGGATACAACTTCTTTCTTAAATACAATTAAATCGCTATCCAATTTTGAGGGATTTCCTAATGTTGTATATGCTTCTTTTAAAACTCCTACTAATTCCCAACCATCTTCACCGTATTGATTTAAATTTTCTTCTACTGTTAAGTTGCTGTCTGAACTTAGAAAATGGTCAATCGTAAATACCTTGTATTCCCATTTCATAATCATTGCTCACTCCTTTTAATTTTTTATGTTAGAATATATGTAACAATAAAACCGACAAAAACCTCTTAAACTAGTTAAATTTTTTATTCAAAAGTACATATGTAAAATATACTATTTTTGGACATATATTTTCACACTTCGTACATTTTCAAATACAATTTATAGGGAATGCTACCCTAACTATATCTTTTGCATATTGAGGAATTTTATCCATCTATTCATTCAATAATCATCTCTTAATGCCGATAATATATTTATTAAATCCAAGTTATCATCTTCTCTTATGAATATATACCAATATATTCATATAATGTTTTACTCATCTAGTCAATAAATTTCCATTCAATTAAAATAGAGTTAATTTAATAGTATCTAACAAATTAAAAAGATGGGCTGAGAACCTTTTGAAAGTGAGGTAGCTTTATCAAAATTGTTAGATGAAACCATCTCAAAAGTAAATATATTGAAGTTCGATGTATCTTTGAAAAATATTAAAAAATATTTGAAAATATTTAAAAATTATGGAGTGAAGAATAAAATTATAGTATAATTAATTCATGATTAAAACCACAATTTACATCTATACTTAAAATAATCTAAATAATGATATAAATATTAAAACTATGATCATTTAGGAGGCTTATATGAAAAATACCTTTAAAGTATTTATAATTATGATTTTAACTTTTGTATTCTGTATGCCTATGCAAATAGTAGTAAAGGCTAGTACGTTTACAAATATGGACTCTAAAAAAGATGTGGTAGTTAGTAAACCCTGGACAGTAAGTTTTAATAAGCCTTTAAGTGCTGCTACTGTTAACACTACAAACATTAAAGTGGCTTCTGAAAATAATGTATACATAGATATTAAAGTTAATTTAGCTAATAACAATAAGAATGTAATAGTTCAAGCTGTAAAAAATTATGAATATAATAAGACATATACTTTGATTGTTACAGAGAAGGTTAAGGGCGCAGATGGAAAACCTCTTCCCAGTGAAGTAAGAATGAATTTTAGCACTAAAAGTGCACCTACAATAGAAATATCTTCAGTGCAAGATATAATGGTTAACTTAGAAGAGGGTGGTAAATATACCTTTCCTAAAACTGTACAAGCTATTATGAGTGATAACTCAAAAAAAGATCTTCAAGTTGAATGGCTTCAAGATTTTGTTAGTTTAAGTAATTCTGGTACGTATACCTATGAAGGAGTTATAAAGAATTATGCTAAGAAAGCTAAAGTTATAATTCAGGTGAGTAAAAAGCAAACTTCAAAATTCATTGTATGTATAAATGCAGCAAGAGGTGGCAGTGACAGTGGAAATATTGGACCTACTGGATTAAAAGAAAAAGATGTTAATTTAGATGTAGCTTTAAAATTAGGTAAGCTTTTGGAAAAAGAAAATGTACAAGTTATTTATACAAGGACTGGAGATAGTGTAACTTGGAACAGTAGCAATGAGATACAAGAAAGAGTTAATATTGCTAATAATGCTAAGTCAGATTTACTTGTAACTATCAGTTGTAATAGCTATACTTCTGAAGCTACAAATGGTATAGAGACTTTTTACTCAAAAGGAAATGATAAAGGTAAGCAATTAGCCGAATTTATCCAGACGCAATTAATAAGTAAAACTGCAGCACTAGATAGGGGAGCTAAAGAAGGAGATTACAATAGTTTAAAACTCTCTAATGCACCAGGGGCTATGGCTACGTTAGGTTTTATAACTAATAAAAACGAAGAGAGTAAACTAAAAACTAGCGAATATAAAGATAAGTTAGCTTTGGCATTTGCGGAAGCAGTTGAAAAATACATAAGTGTAAATCCTAAAAGTGGAAATATAGATTCAAGTTCAGATAACATATATATGAATGACATCACAGAAAATGTAATGAAAGGTGATAAATACATTTTACCTTTAAGAATTAAGGTAACTACAGATAGTGGCACTGAAAAAGAAGTAGATGTTGTTTGGGATATTAAATCACTAGATACAAGCAAGGTTGGAGTATATGTCTTTCAAGGAACTATCAAAGAGAGCACCAAAAAAGCTAGTTTGGTAGTAAATGTAATAGAGACTACTAAAACCAATTTCAAAGTGGTTTTAGATGCAGGGCATGGAGGATATGATGCAGGAGCATCAGGACCAACGGGCATTGAAGAAAAGGACGTAACGCTAGGAGTTACTTTGAAAATAGGAGATATTTTAGCTAAGAACGGTGTTGAAGTAATATACACAAGGACAAGTGATAATATAACTTGGTCCACAAATGAAGCCCAAAATCTTCAAGCAAGATGTGATATTTCCAATAATGCTAAACCAGATTATTTTGTAAGCATTCATGCCAATAGCTTTTCCAATCCAGCATCTAGTGGCATAGAAACTTACTACTTTAAAGGGAGTGCAGATGGACAAAAACTTGCTCAGACTGTTCAAAATGAATTAATAAAGGAAACTGAAAGAGTGGATAGGAGTATTAAAACAGCAGGTTATTATGTTTTAAATAATGTAGACGCTACAGCTATATTAGTAGAAACATCATTCATTTCTAATCCAGAGGAAGAAAAGCTATTAGAAGCAGAAGCTTACCAAAGTAAATTAGCTAAGGCTATTTCAACGGGTATTCTTAAGAACTTAGGTATAAATAATATAGTATTTTAAAATTATCATAAATAAACTCCTATTAAATTTAATATTTAATAGGAGTTTATTTATATTATTGTAAGAAGGATACTATTAATATTCCAAAACCACAGGTGATGACTTAATGGGCATG
>JAJYBA010000072.1 GCA_021779235.1 Bacillota bacterium | reverse complement strand
CCTTAATCTTGGAGTAGAAGGCATGATGCTCATGGGAGCAGTAATAGGTTTCTTGGTAGGCCTTAACACAGGAAATGTTTTCGCAGCACTTATAGGAGCCATGGCTTCTGGGGCTTTTGGTGGCTTAATATTTGCTTTTTTAACAATATCTTTAAGGGCAAATCAGGTTGTTACTGGTCTGGCACTGGCCACCTTTGGAAGCGGGTTTTCAACCTTAATAGGAAAGCAGCTCATAGGGCAAACTGCACCTGAAGCAGTGAAAAGTTTTTTTAAGCCTTATTCAATTCCAGTAATAAGTGATATTCCTGTTATTGGCCCAATATTTTTTAAGCAGGATGCCTTTGTTTATCTTGGATATATTTTGGCAGTGGTTATTGGTATATATTTGTATAATACTAGCAAAGGTTTAAATCTTAGAGCAATAGGAGAAAATCCAGGTTCAGCAGATGCAGCAAGTATAAATATCACTTTGTATAAGTATATTCATATTTTAATGGGTGGAGCATTATGTGGACTTGGAGGAGCTTATCTTTCACTTGTGTATATACCAAATTGGCAAGAAAATGTGGTGGCAGGTAGAGGTTGGATTGCCATAGCACTTGTTATCTTCTCAGCATGGAACCCCTATAAGGCAATTCTTGGAGCATTTTTATTTGGCGGCCTTGACATAATAGGGTTTAGGCTTCAAGGAGCGGGAATTCACATCTCTCAATACTTAGTAGATATGCTTCCGTATTTAGTTACTATAGGCATTCTTGTAATTGTATCTATGAAAAAATCTAAGAGGAATGCTCCACCTAAGAATTTGGGAACACCATATTTTAGGGAAGATAGATAATGTTTTATGAAAATGCAGAAGGAAATTTAGACTATAACTGAAGTTATCTCTTTGTTATTGAATGTATCTCCGAGTTATAAAAGTGGGGGATTTTCCTTCTTAAATATCGTTAAAGCCTTTGCATTACTTTATGAAGTAATGCAAAGGCTTTAAAAATTTACTTTAATATCATTCTCTGATTTCCACCATATTCAATGCCACAACATAGACCTTCCTCACAAAATATAGTTTTATGAATTGTTTTATCTATAAGAGTAACTTTTACTGCCCCTTTTAAATTTTCCTCAACTAAAGGAATCATTTTATCTTCTCTAGGTCCCATACAGAGCATGAAATCTTTTTTATCAGTTTTTGTCTCGATAATTAACTTGTATTTTCTATTTTCAGTAGTAATTATAACATCTGTAGCATTTTGAACAATGGTTAAAGTGCTTTTATTTATGGTTGTGAATTTATAAAACTTATCCTCTATGTATAATCCAATTAGGAAACCTCTAAAACTTGTTACCCAAAAGGGAATATGGCCTATAGAGCAACTTATAGAAGCTTTTCTATTTTCGAAAGTATTACATTGTACCCAAATCCAAGAATAAGGAAAATCAGATCCCCAATTCTTTTCTACATATCCTTTTCCACCATTAAAATCTATTTCTTCACCATTAATATAGAGTGAACCTTGGAGGTCCATATCCATAACTGAAACTTGACTATAGCATTGCATAAAAGGTATAAAATTATAATATCCCATGCTTCCTGGGTTTATTATTGAGTCTGGCCATTTTACAATATTTTTAAAGGAGATACAACCAGTTATATTATGAGCGTCATCCTTTATATTTAAAGATATTTCTTTTAAGGAAAACCTGTTATTTGCAATACTTATGCTAAACTCTTTATTACTTTTAGAGGCAAATTCATCTTTGGCAAATCTTTTATAGTTGTAATTAGCTTTATAGCCTTGCAATATCTGAATAAAAGAATGTGAGTTTTCCTGGGATTTACCATGGTAAATTCCAGGTATTAAAGCTAATACCTTAGTTCTATTTTTATCTACTAATTTAAAATACCAACCTTCAAAAAAGTTACTTCTTTTGTTATTTCCATGATAAATATCAGGATTTATTATATTTTTAACCATTATATACTCCTTATAAAGCTTAATCTTTTATATTCTTACCTAATTTTATGTTGTAATACAAATGACTTCTCAAGTCTTCTTGTGATAGAGAGGACTTTTATATTTGTTCTAATGTATATGGGTTTTTATTTTATTATTATTTAACATTTGGAGTATTGACAATATTTACCTAAAAATATATAATTGTATTAAGTTGTTAAACAAGTAAATAATTGTTAAACAACTTAGTAATTATTAAAAAGTTAAGTAAGTAAATATATTTACAAGTTTAAGGTAAATAATTTTAAAATGATATGGGGTAAACAAAATGAGAGAGAAAAAAATTATAAGTGTATCGAATGAAAAAATACCTTCATATGTAGCTATTTATAATATGCTTTATTCTGATATCATAAATGGCCTATATAAAAATGGAACACAACTTCCTGGGGAAACTGATCTTTCTGAAAGATATAATGTAAGTAGAAACACATTAAGACAAGCTTTAACGATTTTAGCTGAAGATGGCCTCATATCAAAGCATCAAGGTAAAGGAACCTTTGTTACCATTAAGGAAGAAGATGAGGTAGTCACCAATAGTGTCATAATAAATCCAATAATTCAGTGCACAAAAGAGGAAATTGATGAGATTGATATTTCCTATAATTTCGCGCCACCAACTGATATTGCTAAGCAAAAACTGAATATAAAAGCAAATGAGATTGTTATGGCAAGCAACAACATATACTTAGTAGACAAACTTCCAGTTGCACACTCCTTTATACAAATTCCTGTTAAGTATATTAACAATTGCAATATTGACTTAAATTCTGAAGAAGAAGTATCCAAGCTAATTAATAAAATCATATTTGAGATGGCTACATCTGCTAAGGTTAATGTTAAGCTTGTGCATGCTGAAGATAATATTACATCTTTCCTTCAGATTCAGGATAATGAACCAATTATATATATTGAAGAGATTTTATACAATGAACTTCAGGAAAGTATAGCAAGATGCAAATTTTACTTTATTCCTGATAAATATGATTTATCTTTTAAAATTTAGACTATAAAATGATATCCATATTTTAATATAAAAGGGGGAAAAATTTATGAAAGATTATTTCAAAGTAACCACAAAAACCATTGTTGCTACAGGTCTAGGGGCTGCAGTTTTCATGCTCTTATTCATGTACATTAAGGTGCCATCTCCAATTCCAGAAACAAGTTTTCAAACTGCTTATGGCTTAAGTGCCTTTTTCGCAGCACTCTTTGGGCCAATTGCAGGTGGGTTAATTGCTTTTATTGGGCATGCTTTAAGTGATGCTATACAGTATGGTTCACCATGGTGGAGCTGGGTTATTGCAAGTGGAGTTTCCGGAGTAATATTTGGATTTTCCTACAAGAGAACAAAGGTTGAAGAAGGAGAGTTTAAACTAAAGGACATCCTAATTTTTAACAGCATTCAAGTGCTTGGAAATATTTTGGCATGGATAGTTGTTGCTCCAATATTAGATATTGTTATTTATAGTGAGCCTGCTAATCTAGTTTTCACACAGGGCGCCGTTGCAGCAGTAATGAACTCAATTAGTGCAGGAGTTATAGGTACTTTGCTTTTAATTTCTTATGCAGCTACAAGAACCAAAAAAGGAAGTTTAAACATGAGATAACCTTGTTATTAGTAAAATAAATGGGGAAGTGAATGATGATGAAGAAGCCAATTATAGAATTCGAAAATTTTAATTTTCAGTATTTCAGCCAAGCTAAGCCAACTTTAAATGATATAAATTTAAAAATCTACCCTGGAGAAAAAATATTAATAGTAGGTCCTAGTGGTAGTGGCAAAAGCACACTGGGTCATTGCTTAAATGGACTAATTCCTTTTTCCTATAAGGGTGAGATCAATGGAAGTTTAAAGATTAATGACTTAGAAACAAAGCTGCAGAACATTTTTAAATTATCCAAAATGATAGGTACAGTGCTGCAAGATTCTGATGGGCAGTTTGTTGGGTTAACTGTTGGTGAAGATATAGCCTTTGCTTTAGAAAATGATAATGTTAAGGCTACAGAAATGCATGAAAGAGTGAAAAATGTAGCAAGTATGGTAGATATGGATAAGTGGCTTACTTCATCACCTTTCGAACTATCTGGAGGCCAAAAACAAAGGTCAGCCCTTGCTGGTGTTATGATTGATGACGTAGATATATTACTCTTCGATGAGCCACTAGCTAATTTAGATCCTGCAACAGGTAAGATGGCTATAGAAATAATAGACGATATTCACAAACAGTCTAATAAGACTATTATTATAATTGAACACAGGCTAGAGGATGTGCTGCATTGTGACATTGATAGAATTATTGTTATGAAGGAGGGCAGAATTGTTGCAGATATGAACGCTGATCAATTAGTTTCCTCGGAAATTTTAATTGAAAATGGCATAAGAGAGCCCCTTTATATCACAGCCTTAAAACATGCTGGTATAAAAGTCACTCCTGAAATGTACCCTGGTCACATAAATACCTTAAATGTGGAAACTACAAAAGATATCTTAAAAGCTTGGGATAAATCCATTTCGCCACAAAACAGAGAAAGCAATAAGCCATCTATACTTAGGCTTAACGAGGTATCTTTTTCCTATAATGGCATTAATCAAATACTAGACAATGTTAGCATTGATATTAAAGAAGGGGAAATGGTGTCTATCGTTGGTAAAAACGGGGCAGGTAAATCAACTCTTTCAAAAATAATCTGTGGATTTGTAAAAGAAGATACAGGTAATATTTATTATTATGATGAAGATATAAAAGATAAAACTATAAGAGAACGCGCTGAAATCGTGGGTGTTGTAATGCAAAATCCAAATCAAATGATTTCAAAGCCTATGATTTATGATGAGATTGCCTTAGGCCTTCGTTTAAGAAAGGTTAAGGAAGAAGAGATAAGTAAGCGAGTGGAGAAGATTTTAACGGTTTGTGGATTGGCTCCCTTTAGAGAATGGCCTATATCAGCACTAAGTTATGGGCAAAAGAAGAGGGTAACCATTGCTTCTATTTTAGTATTAAATCCAAAGATTCTAATTCTTGATGAACCAACCGCTGGGCAAGATTATCGTCATTACAGTGAAATAATGAAATTTTTACTGGAAATAAATAAATTAGGGGTAACTATTATTATGATTACTCATGATATGCACCTTATGCTGGAATACACCCCCCGTGCCATAGTTTTAGCTGGTGGTAAGAAAATTGCAGATACTCAGGCGGCTATAATTTTAACGGATGGTGAGGTAATAAAAGAAGCAAACTTAAAAGAAACCTCTCTCTATAACCTTGCTCAAATCACAGGTATAAGTGATGGAACGTCATTTGTTCAAAGTTTTATAGAATATGAGAGGGGGTTACGTAACATATGAAGATGAAGCTATTTTCGTATAACTTAATTGATACCTATATTCATAGACTTTCTGGACTAACTAAATTAATTTGCTTTTTATTTTTAACCTGTGCAGTTATGTTCTCTTATGACATAAGGAGTATTCTTTTAATAATGGTTTTTTCTTTTCTAATGTTAAGAGTTTCTAAAATAAAATATTCTCAAATACGACTAATGGTAATTTATGTTTTAATATTCCTTCTTACAAATGCAGTTATAACCTATTTGTTCTCCCCGGAACGAGGAGTCCAAATTTATGGTACCCGTCACCAAATCTTTTCTATCTTTGGAAGCTATACATTAACCTTAGAACAGCTACTTTACCAAGGCACTAAGTTTTTAAAATATGCTTCTGTTATTCCACTTGGAATAATATTTCTTTTGACTACCAATCCAAGTGAATTTGCAGCTGCTTTAAGTGGTATTGGAGTTAACTATAAGGCAGCAGTTGCTGTTTCACTAACCCTACGATATTTCCCAGACGTACAGAGAGAATATCAAGAAATTAGCCTATCACAACAGGCAAGAGGTTTAGATCTATCCCGAAAGGCAAAATTTAGAGATAGGTTTAAGAATGCACTTTTGATAATTATACCATTAATTTTCTCTACCTTAGACAAAATAGAACTTATAAGTAATGCTATGGATTTACGTGGCTTTGGAAAAAGCAAAAGTCGTACTTGGTATACTAAGAAAAAGCTTACAATTGAAGATTACACGGCTATTACAATTTCAGCATTAATTTTTATTGCAACAATTTTAGTTTCAGTTTTTGTAAACAAGAGCCGTTTTTATAATCCGTTTATATAGGAGGAAAAGAATAATGAAACCAATATTAGTTTTTCAAACAGATTTCACCTACAAAGAAGGCGCAGTATGTGCAATGTATGGGGTGGTTAAAACCGTTGATAGGGAACTTGAAATTTTTGATGGCACCCACGAAATTCCACAGTACGATATTCAGAGTGCCTCCTACAGACTATTTCAGTCTATGAGATTTTGGCCAGAAGGCACAATTTTCGTTTCTGTTGTAGACCCAGGGGTGGGCACCCACAGAAAAGCGTGTGTTGCAAAAACTGTGGATGGATACTATGTGGTTACCCCAGATAATGGTGCGCTAACTCACCTTAAAAAATGGGTTGGAATTACAGAAATAAGAGAGATAGATGAAACAAAGAACCGTTTGCGTGGCAAAAACACTGAAGGTGTAAGTATTTTTCATGGTCGTGATTTATTTGGTTATTGTGCTGCAAAACTTGCTAGTGGGATAATTTCTTATGAAGAGGTAGGACAGGCATATAGCATAAGTGAAATTGTAGAATTCACTATTCCTGAGCCTTCCATAAAGGATGATAAGGTTTTCGGAAATTTTGAAATTAATGATCCTAATTTTGGAAACTTATGGACTAACATTCCATTAGCTATGTTTACAGAGGCTGGCTTTAATTATGGTGATTACCTTAATGTAACTATAAAACATCAAGGAAAAGAAATGTATAAGGATAGGGTGCTGTTTCATAAATCTTTTGGTTTTGCAGAAAAAGGAGCTGTTATGATTTATAATAACGAGCTTATGAAGGTGGCAATGGCAATTACACAAGGAAATCTATGTGAAAAATATAATTTAAGTTTTGGCTTTGAATGGACAGTCGAATTTGAAAAGTAGGAGTGAATTATGTTAACGAAGGCAACGGAAAAACACAGAGAGTCAATAATGAATTACTGTTTAGAGGAGTCTAATATAAACTTATTTATAATAGGCGATATTGAGAATTTTGGATTTGATACTGATTTTCAGGAGGTCTGGATTCAAACCTCAGGTGATAAACTAGTGGGTATTGTGCTGCGCTACCACGATAATTTTATTATTTATAGTAAGAATTTAGATTTAGAAATTAATGAAATAGAAAACTTACTGAGCACTAGAGATGTAAAGATAATTAGTGGAAAGCTTGCAGTAATTGAATTGTTTTATCCAGTATTAAAAAACAAGTATTCAAAAAGAGATATGTATTTTTGTGAGCTTGTAAATACTTCAAAACTTCTTAAAGATACATCAGAGGTTGAAATTGCAGAACACATAGATGCAATGGACATTGCACTGGCCTATGAACAGATAGAAGGATTTTCTGGTTTGTATTCTTCAGGAGTAGATAGCAGATATGAACAGATTTCAACCAGAATTAAAACTAAGGAAGGCGTGCATATGTTTATAAAGAAAGATGGCAAAATTGTAAGTCA
>JAJYBA010000071.1 GCA_021779235.1 Bacillota bacterium | reverse complement strand
TGCTGATTTATCACCTGCTACAAACTCACCTTTTGGAGTAACTTGTCCAACTTCTCCTTTAACAGACCAAGTAACCTTTTTATCTGAAAAATTTAAAGGATGTAAATTAGTGTCAACTCCTTTTAGGCTAAAGTTATAAGCTGAATTTTTGTATATAAGTATATTTTCTTTTAAAATAATGTCACTAGCTTTATTAGTTATTGGCGCCTTGTTAGTAAATAAAATGGTATTAGTCACAGCCCTCTCTGAAGCATCAGATGGAATATTCACTATGGTATTATCATTGTCACCATAATGCCTTACATTCATCTGGGTTGATCCACCACCATCAAAATTCAATGCCACTCTAGCTCCTAATTCTACCATTAAATTTGCCATTTCTGGCAAAGTAGCCCCATCACTAAATGCAGCTGATGCTTGTCCTCCACCAACGGTTAGAGCAATAATTTTATTATCCTCTGTTATTCCAATGGATGTTCTAGGCTTTCTAGTGGTTGCAAGAGATTTTTCTACGCCAGCACTTATCATAGCTTCAGCAGACAGTGCTTTGCCATCCTTAACTAAGTAATTATATCCTCCCATGGCATTAGCAATGCCTTCCTTTCCAAAGCCTAAATTAAACCTCACCTTATCTCCTATTTTAAGATTATCTTTTACCCAATTTGCTTTTGTACCATTTGCTGCAATAACTATACCATCTTTAGGAATCGTTACTTCTTTGCTTCCAGCTCCTATACTCTCAATTACTCCTGTGAACTGCTTGTCTAACAATATAGGTCCATCTAGACCTCTAATTACTGTTAATACTTCACTTGGAGCATAAGCTGACTGCTTTATTTTCTGCTCTAAACTATAATCAGGTGTAAGTAACATTAGATTATTTTTCACACTGTATTTATTTATTTCAAATTCATCAAATCTATTAACACTATCTATAGGTACACTTTGTTCCTCTACATTTGCATTAGGATCATTTAATCTAGGGTCATCCTTAACAAGCTTGCCATTAAAATTCAGGTTTTCTATAAAAGGCTTATTATTCTTATCTATACCGAATATTGGATACCTACTTTCATCTGACTTGCAAGTGTATCCCACTAAAGGTGTACCATCTTTAATTTGAGGACCCACATTAGCGCCAATAACCATATTGAAGAAATCACCATTGATTCCTCCTACCACACTATTATTCTTAGCTTTTTCTTGTGCAATTTGTTTTGATACCGTATCTTTTGAAAGTACTACATCTTTTGATTTAGCAAATATTACACCTACATCTTTATTATTCAAATCTGCCTTAATTATATTTAGCGTCTGCTTTAGTTGTATATCAGAATAATTCCTTCTTTGCTCAATATATTGTATCCCATTTGCAATTTTTTCATCTATAATAATTAAATCTTCCTTTTGTGTTGCCCCATAAACATCTATCGCCGAAAAAATGCAAATATTACCAACTAAAAAACTAGACATCAACAACGAAATTAATTTTTTTCTCTTCTTTTTATCTTGAAATCTTAAAAGTTTCAAAATTCACGTCCCCCTTTACCTCAATTTACCTATACTTATACTATTCTACAAAAAAATACAGTAACCTTCTAGTAAATAAAATTTTACAAAAAGGTTACTACATTTAATCACAATTTATTTTCTAATATATTTCGTTGAAAGCTCTACATAGTGTTCCGCTGATTTTTTTATACTTTCTTTTTCTTCTATCGTCAGTTCTCTTATTACCTTTGCCGGTACCCCCATACAAAGAACTCCAGAAGGTATTTTCTTTCCTTGGGTAACTAAACTGCCGGCTCCAATTATACTATATTCTCCTATTTCAGCTCCATTTAGAATAGTGCTTCCCATACCGATTAAAGTATTGCTTAAGATTCTACAACCATGTATTATGCAATTGTGTCCTATAGTTACATAATCACCGATATCAACTGGAAAATAATCATCATTATGTACAGTGGAGTTGTCTTGAACATTTGTATACTCCCCTATAGTCAAAGAATCCATATCACCTCTTAATACAGTTCCAAACCAGATGTTGCTGTATTCTCCTATAGATACATTTCCTATAACGTCTGCACTACTCGCAATAAAAGAATTTTTGTGCACATTAGGTATTTGCCCATCAAACTGATGTATCATAAGTTCATCCTCACCTCTTCCAAAATAATAAATACATATCTATTATACTCAGATATTTTATAAACTTCTAATATTTTAAATGTTTATCTATCCTTCGTCATATTAATACATATTATTCACTAATAGTCAATATTGATTTTTATTCCTTTTCATTATATAATACCATATATAGTATGTCTTTCTTTGAACTTACTATATATTGTGTGTTATACTATAAAAAAAGATAAAATAAAATAAATGATTAGAAAGTCTTTTAGTATAAAAAATCAATAACTGAGAAATTAATTTTACATAATTTAGGCTTAATGACTTTTTAAAATAAAGGTATCCCCTCTTACATAAATGGGAATAGCATGCTATAACGTGGGGAAAAACACAGTGAAAGTATAACAGTCACTTTAAAACCGTTAATATTGCAGTACAACAGGTGATGATTTAATTTTAAGTATAAGGTAAATAATAGGAGGTGAATGTACTAGTTTTTTAAGCTAGTATTAATTATGACGGAGATAAAAAAGTTATTTAAAAGATTTTACACAAAAGAATTGGAAAAAGATAAAACTATTACTGTTTTTGATTTATTTAAATGGAAAAAGGTAGATGTTTTTTTAAAAGACCATAAAACTAATAAAGTACTTGTAGATATGAAGAATTTAGAATTTCCAGAGCATTACTCACAAAATTCCTGCGACATTATTGCTTCAAAATATTTTAGAAAATCTGGTGTTAATAATAAACAAGGCTATGAGAATAGTATGAAAATGGTAGCTCATAGGCTTGTTAATTTTTGGTGTGAAGCCTTGCTTGATGAGACTATTATTAAATCTCAAGAGGAAAAAAATATTGTTTATGATGAATTAATATATGCATTTTTAAATCAGATGTTTGCTCCAAATTCCCCTCAATGGTTTAATACTGGTCTTAATCTATCCTATGGTATAAAAGGCGGCTCCTTAGATAATTTTTATTATGATGAAAAAGAAAAGATGCTGGTTAAAAGCGAGGATGCTTATACTAGAACTCAAGCTTCAGCTTGTTTCATTCTCTCAATCCAAGATAAACTACTTGGTAGCCACTCAATTTCTGAGCAGTATGTAACCGAAACTAAATTATTTAAAGGCGGTTCTGGCACTGGAACTAACTTCTCCACCATAAGAGCTAGAGGTGAGAAATTGTCTGGCGGTGGAATTTCTTCAGGCTTAATGAGCTTTTTAAAAGGACTTGACAGAAATGCAGGGGCAATAAAATCTGGTGGAACTACAAGACGTGCAGCTAAGATGCTATGTCTTGATATTGACCATCCTGAAATAATGGAATTTATGACTTGGAAAGCTAAAGAAGAAGATAAGGTGCGTGCTCTAACTAAAATGGGTTATGACGGTAGCTTTGAAGGAGAGGCTTATGAAACAGTATCCGGCCAAAATGGAAACAACTCTATAAGATTCTCAGATGAGTTCATGATGAAGGTGGATAGCCTTTCAAAAGATCCTAAACAGACTATTACTCTTAAAGGAAGATGTGATAGCTCTGTTAATAAAGATGTAAATGTTAAAGACCTATGGGATACCTTTAACAAAGCTGCTTGGCAATGTGCTGATCCAGCTCCTCAGTTTGATGACACCTTTAATGCATGGCACACTTGTCCGGCTGGTGAAGATGGAATAGTTAATGCTAAGCATAATAGAATTAATTCAACTAATCCTTGTGGCGAATATGCTTTTTTAGATGATACTTCCTGTAATTTAGCTTCTATTAATATTTATAAATTTTATGATTGTGAAACTAAAAAATTTGATATAGATGGATATGTACATTTAATAGGACTCACTCAATTAGTCCTTGAAGCCTCTATACATTGGGGTCAGTTTCCAACTGAAGATATAGCAAGAAAAACTTATTTATTTAGAACCACTGGCCTCGGAATTGCAAACCTTGCTTCTTTACTTATGGTAATGGGCTATGCCTATGACTCAGAGGATGCTAGAAACATAGCTTCTTCACTAAGTGGAATAATGACTGCAGAGGCTTATTATGTTTCATCCTTATTAGCAAAAGAACTAGCTCCCTTTGAAAAATATGAAATCAACAAAAAACATATGCTGTTAGTTATAAGAAATCATGCTAGGGCAGCTGGAGCTCTAAATAGCGAATATGAAAACTTAAATTATGACCCAATAAAAGTTAATCACAATATCTTAAATAACAACTCCCTAGGATATATAAGTGAAGCTTTAAAAGACTGTTGGTCAAAAGCATTAAGTAGCGGTGAAAAGCATGGTTTTAGAAATGCTCAAGTTACAGTGATAGCCCCTACTGGTACTATTTCCTTTGCCATGGATTGTGGTGCAACCTCTATAGAACCATATTTTAGCCATTTTATTTATAAAAAATTATCTGGTGGTGGTTATATGACCATCGTAAATCCTGTAATTAAAGATTCCTTGGATAACCTAGGATATTCTGAAAGCGAGACAAATGATATTCTTGATTATATTCTAAGAAAAGAAAAGGTTGATGAAAATGGCTTTGAATATGAAAAAATTATTGATGGAAAAATCGAGGGAGCTCCCCATTTAAAATCTGAACATTTATCTATATTTGATACAGCAAACAAGTGCGGTAGCGGAAAAAGATATATTCCATTCATGGGTCATGTTCTTATGATGGCAGCAATCACTCCAATGATATCAGGCTCTATATCAAAGACAGTTAATTTACCTAAAAATGCTACTATGGAAGACTTTAAAGAGGTTATTTTACATTCTTGGAAATTAGGCGTTAAAGGTATCTCCTTATATAGAGATGGTTCAAAGGCAAGTCAGCCATTAAACACTACTTTATCTCAAGATAAAGAACTATCCCTTGAGGATTTATCCTATGCTGATCTTTTAAAGAAGGCAAAGTCACTACAGGAAACCTCAAATCATTCTACAAGAGAAAAACCAATTGGAATACGTTATGGAACTACTCATCCTGCACAAATTGAAGATGTGAAAATCTATACTACAGTAAATAGACGTTCAAACGGAGAAATTTCTGAAATATATATAACTACTGATAGAGAAGGTACTATTATTACTGGGCTATTAAATTCTCTTTCAAAATCAATTTCAGTAATGCTTCAACATCATGTACCTGCAGAAGATATTTCTAAAATGCTTAGAGGACAAAAATTCGAACCTTATGGTTTTGTACAAAAACATCCTTATATTAAATCTGTTTCTTCTATATCTGATTTAATTAGCAAGATTATTGATATAGAATTAGGTGACTATACTAGGTGTCAAATTAAACCTGAAAATTATAACAACACTAATACACCTAAAAATCCACTATTACCTGGTGAAAATGAAATTTCAACTTGTATAGAAGAAACCGAGAATATGCTTTCTCCTACAAACATTGGTCCTGACAAAGTTCAAGGTGAAAGATTATACTCTGAAACCTGTTCCCATTGCTCAAGTACTAGACTTGTTAGAAACGGTACTTGCAAGGTTTGTCTAGATTGTGGGACAACCACTGGATGTAGCTAATTTTTAGTTAACTTTTTAAATTAAGAGCCCTCACTTCCGAGGGCTCTTAATCTAAATTATCTGGGGACAGTTAACAACTATTGAAACAATTTAAAATTAATTATAGAATTAACTAGGGACAGTTAACAACTGTTTTAAAAAAGGAGATGTTAAAAATGCCCTCATTTATTAACGGAAACATAATAACCCTAGACGAGGATAAACTTTGTGAAGCTTTTTATGTAGAAAATGATGTTTTTAAAGCTATAGGTACCAATGAAGAAATATTGAACTTATCTAAAGCAGATGAAAGCGTAGTTGATCTTAAAGGTAAGACTGTTGTCCCAGGCTTTAATGATGCCCATATGCACTTCTTAAACTACGCTGTTCAAAAAGATAATGTTAACTTATTAAATGTCCCCTCTATTAATGAGTTAATATGTGTAACCAAAGAATACATAAAAACTCGTAACGTCCCAAATGAACAATGGATACTCTCTAGAGGTTGGAATCATAATTTATTTTCCGAAAAAAGATTACCTAACAGATATGATTTAGATAAAATAAGTACAGAGCATCCTATATATTTTGCAAGAATATGTGGGCACATTGGAGTTTGTAATTCTAAAGCCTTAGAATTATTAAAAATAACTTATACTACTGAGAATCCTGATGGAGGTATTATTGATAAAGAAAATGGAATCCCCACTGGAATTCTTAGAGAAAATGCCTTGAATCTAGTTTCTAATTCTCTTCCTACTATGACAAAGGAGCAAATTAAAACATTATTAAAATCTGCTTTTATGGATGCTTTAAAGGTAGGTATTACTACCATCCAAACTGAAGATTTAACTCACTGTGGGTCATTAGAGAACTTACTCTCGGCCTATAGAGAATTAGAAAATGAACATGCTCTTCCTCTAAGATTTATCCTTCAATTAAATTTAACTAATGAAAAAAGTATATCTGAAGCAGTTAGTTTGGGGTTAAAATCTAATTTAGGAAGTAATATGTTAAAGATAGGTCCAGTAAAATTATTTGAAGACGGTTCTTTAGGTGGCAGAACTGCTGCTATGAAAGAAGCATACTGCGATACAGACACTACAGGTGTGTTAATCTATAATCAGGATTCTTTAGATAACATTACTCAACTTGCGCATAATGCCGGTTTTCAAATAACTATCCATGCAATAGGAGATAATGCTTCAGAAACTATTTTAAATTCCTATGAAAAAATAATAGAGGTGTCTAAAAATAAAGATTTACGCTTAACCATAGTTCACTGTCAATTCACAAATGATGAATTACTTAACAGATTTAAAAAATTAAGCATAGTGGCTAATGTTCAACCCTCCTTTGTTATGACTGATTATCCTATTGTGGAAAAAGCAGTTGGAAAAATTCGTGCTGATAAGAGTTATACCTGGAAAGACATGCTAACCTTAGAGATTCCTATTGCTTTTAGCTCAGATGCTCCAATTGAGAATTTTAATCCCTTAGAAGGTATCTATGCAGCAGTTACTAGGAAAGATTTGAAGGGATACCCTGAGGAAGGCTGGTACAAAGCTCAAAACTTAACTGTTATTGAAGCTTTAAAAGCCTATTCTCTAGGTTCTGCTTATATGAGCTTTGAAGAGAATATTAAAGGCAGTATATCTATAGGAAAATTAGCAGACTTTGTTGTATTATCAGAAGATATTTTGAACACTGAAAAAGATAATATAAAAAATATAAATGTTTTAGAAACCTATGTAGGTGGCATTAAGAGGTTTTAAGCACCGGAAAATAAATAATAATTTAAAGGTTATAGTAATCTGACTTTTTATTTGTTTGAATGCATCTTAATGCATAATACAAAAGGAGTATAGATTTCATATAGAAATTTATACTCCTTTTCGAATTGTTTTTCATATTATTTTTGATTATTCTTAATTCTATTTGGTTTAGCCTTAGGTCTAATTACTACATCATTCTTCTTATC
>JAJYBA010000070.1 GCA_021779235.1 Bacillota bacterium | reverse complement strand
TGAAATGATATTTACCACTTCCTTTTTTCCCATAATACCTCTCACTGTTTTTATTCATAATCTCCTGTGCCCTTTGAAAGGTCTCAATATCAATGATTGCTGGATGGGTACCCTCTGCATAATATTTGGAAAGATTACCTTTGTTCCAAACTAAAGTCTTTGTTAAATGGTCTTTTACATATTTTTTCTGAAGTAGAGCATTTCCTGTGTATTTTTCATTTTTAATAATTTCTACAACTCTCTCTGAGTTCCAAGTTCCGCATCGTAGTTTCTTAACTCCCATTTCATGAAGTTTCTTAGAAATTTTGGTGCAACCCGTACCATCTATATAATCTTTAAAAATCATACGGACAATTTCTGCCTCCGGCCTATCAATTTCAATTTTTCCTTTATCAATACGGTATCCGTAGATAAACCGTAGATTTACAAGCTCACCATCAGCAAAACCTTTCCGAATACGCCATTTGCAATTTTCGCTAACTGACCTACTTTCTTCCTGCGCAAAAGAAGCGAGGATAGTAAGCATTAACTCACCATCCCCGCTAAGACTGTGTATATTCTCTTTTTCAAAATAAACATCTACATTTAGACCCTTTAGTTCTCTCACTGTTTGAAGCATAGTAACCGTGTTCCTTGCTAGTCTTGAAATTGACTTTGTTATAATCATATCTATTTTATCATTTCTACAGTCCTCTAAGAGTCTTTGAAATTCCGGTCTAATTTCTTTAGTACCTGTAAGTGCTTCATCGGAATAAACTCCTACATACTCCCATCCTCTATGCTTTTGTATAAATTCACTATAATAGCTTACTTGTGCTGAAAGAGATTGAAGCATTGCATCCTTACCACTTGATACTCTTGCATAAGCTGCTACACGTTTTTTAGCAGGCACTTTTTGTACTAAAGCCTCTAATTTCCGTACAGTTCTAATCAATCTACTTCTCCTCCATTCCTTTATTTTGCAATTCATAAATATAAGTAGAATATTTATCAATCAACTTATTTATTGCTTTTTTGCCAAGAATTTTCCCGGTATAAGAGGTACATACAGTTGCTCTTTTACATGAGGTTAAACTATTAGTTTCATTAAAAAACTCTACAATAATTTTACCTATATCTTTAACATACTCTCTTTTTTGAGTGAATACATCCAAAACATAACACTCATGACAACAGTACTTGCGATTTTTATTCCCATAGGATTCAAAAAGTTTGTTACAATTCTTGCAAGTTACAAAGTAATACGCTTTTTTATTCAATGCCTGTTCGTGCTCTTTCCACCAGCTACGTCTACAAGCTTCACTGCAGAACTTTTTGGGTTTACCTTTTCTAGATTGAATCAATCCACTTCCACAATATTTGCAAAATACATTCTCATCTATTCGCTGTTCTGTAGTCCTCGATTCTTTTACATGCGTTATTGGCCTAATATCATGCCTTCTGCAATATGCTGCAACTGTAGATTTACTCACATTAATAATCTTACAAATTTTCTCATAACTATAGCCTTGCCTGCGGTACATCTTTAATTTTTCTATCTCTTCAGCTTTCAAATATTATCACCTCGCTAGGTGATATGTTAGCTCTGATTTTGATACATAGCAAGTTAATAAGAGCTACAAACTACCTATAATAGGAGTATATTTTGTTATTAACATCTTATCTATTTTACTGTATTCCTGTTCAGTTATAAGTTTTTTTGAGCGCATTGACTTCGCAATAGCAAGGGATACTCTATAATTTCTTTCACGTTTAAATTGCTCATGATTCATTTAAACTCCTCTCTTTCTTAAAACGATTTTTTATATAACAGGCATGTCCGCAAAACTTACGGTTCTTGTTGCCATAGCTTTCAAATTTAATTCCACACTCTGCACAGCTTAGTGTATAGTAAGCCTTTTTAACTAGCTCATTATCATTGACTTTCCACCAATCTCTACGGCACTCCTCACAGCAGAATTTCTTTGGTTGACCTTTTGTTCCTTGGGTTAAGGTTTTTCCACAATGTTTGCAGGAAGTAAATATCTTCTTCTCTGTCTTAGGTTTGGTGCTTTTAGTAGCCCCTAAATTGTTACGTCTACAATAAGACTTTATTGTGTTTTGAGAAATTCCAAGGGTTGATGAAATCTGTGAATAGCTCTGTCCCTCTTGACGCATCTTCTGTATTTTTTCCTTCTGAATATTAGTCATTAAATTACACCCCCATGAAAAAAGGAGAAACCCTTAAGAGCTTCTCCCATCATTCATTATTTCCGTTAACTCATGCTTAACTTAATTTTATATTTAAAAATACTCTTCCTTAATTAATAGAATCACTTTTCTACTTATTAAAGAGCATAATTGTAGCATCAAACCCAGCATTCTTTAATTTCTGAACTTGATTTTCTGCATTTTCTCTAACAGAATAAGAACCTGCCATTACCCTATAAAGAGTTTGATCTACTGTAGATTGTGGCTCTGATGGTGGTGAAGCTTCCACATAGTCAATTCCCATCTGTGCAAGAATAGCTTTTGCAAGAGCCTTGATTATTTCATTCTGCTTACTATCAAACAAAGCATTATCTCCACTATTATCAATAAATCCAATCTCTATAAGTACTGCTGGAGCCTTAGTTTCTCTAAGTACATAATAATTTGCTTCCTTTACTCCTCTATCTGTAAATCCCAATGCTACGAGAGACGTTTGTATCTTCTCAGCTAATCCTTTTGACTTTACCCCTGCGTTTAAATAAGTATAGGTTTCCACTCCCCTTGCCTTTTCAGGCTGAACTGCATTTCTATGAAAGGAGATAAAATAGCCATAGGTGTTTCTATTCTCAAAGTTTGTCCTATCCGTAAGGCTTAACTGAGTATCAGAAGTTCTTGTTTCCTCAACAGTAACCCCATGCCTTCTAACTTCTGCTGCCACAGCTTTCCCTAAACTTAATACATCATTGGACTCCTTTCTTTCATGATAATCAGCACCACAGTCTACTCCTCCGTGCCCATAGTCAAAACATAATCTATCCATTAAGTTTATCCTCCTTATTAAGTTGCTCTAAAATATCCTTTAATTTTTCTGGTATAGGAAGTCCTATTTTAGCTGCATTTTCTATAATACTTATACCTTCATTGGAAATGTAGAAAAAAATAACAGCAGTACGAATTGCACTACCGTTTTGAATCAAATGAACGTCTATTATATTTGCTATACCTACCAATGTGAAAATTAAGACCTTTTTAAATATTCCTCTAAATCCAACTTCACTTGATAGCTTTTTTTCTAGCACTGCTACCATTAAGCCTGTTAAATAATCAATGACAACAAAAGTAATCAGTGCATACATAAAGCCATCGATACCTCCTAAAAAATAGCCAATATATCCGCCTATTGTAGCAAATATTGCTTGTATAATATTAATTGAACTTTTCATTACTGCTTCCCTCCCCAGTTTTTAAATTTATAGATACTAATAACACTATGCTTTTTACCAACTTATTGTATAAGTTACTTTCATTGTATTTGTGGGTGTTTTTGTTACTGGTGTAGCTAGATTATTCACGGAACCTAACACTGGAGCAAATAATCCTATATGATAATAAATAGATGAAGAATAAAAATGTGAAAAATATGCAATAGGTGTACCGGGAATTAAATAATATCCATAGGGATTATCACTACTGTTGTATGTATTATCAGTATTAATAGGACCCTGTATATTAATTCCATCGTATAAGTAAAATTGTAAATGATACGCGCCAGAAACACTATTATAGTAGTAATTAGATAATACCATTCTCTTATCTCCGAATTGATTCAAATTAGTAATATTATTGGTTGGTAAGCTAACAGCACCAATATATGCTCCTGTTGTCTTATTATATTGATACATAACTCTTGGTGATGAAGAACTACTTAATGCGTATACATAATTTTCATTCATTGCCCAGCTTTGATAGTTAGCTATATTTAGTAATTGTGAATTTGTAAGGGTAACAGAAGAGAGCTCATTTAAATTTAAATCATAAGTTTTTAAGTATAGAGCTTTAGTGCTTGAATTATAGAGTAACCCATATATCACATTGTTTACTAACGATAATTGAAGATATTCATTTGTTCCTAAAGTCTTTGATACATCTAAATTTGTGTCACAAATCATCATTGGTGATTCTAAAAAGCCAAGTGCCCCCAAACTAGGTGCTTTATATTTTCTAAGTTTAATAGTTCCTGAAAATTTATATTGATAATAAAAACATGACAAATCATTTAAATATCCAACAAATAATATGTTACTAGCACTTGGGCTTAAAAATCCCGAAGCTTGTATAGTAGAATATGTCCCATTTCCTGGAGGGTTAAATAAACTTATAACTGTATTATCCATACTTGTATAACCTACTGATAAATAGCTCGTTGAATTTGCATATCCTTGATTTCCCCCTTTTTCAGTTGTAAGTGCTATTGATTTTATTGTGCCATTTGCTTTGTCTGTAGCAAAATCCCAAACAATTTTATAGGTATTCCCATTTTGACCAGATTCAGTAGCGTTATAATCTCCTCTATACAAATCGGTTCCTGAGTAATCTCCTCCTGCATGGCCTATGCATCTAACTCCTACATCTGGAAGTAGCGTATCTGCACTTTCTGTAAGGACCTCGTCAAAAAGTAATATACCTTTTGCAAAATCTATTGGCTTCCAGTTTAAAGTTGCTGAGCTTGAATCACATGCATATGCAATAAAAGGATTGTTAAAATTATTAGCTACTGTTTCTATGAGTTTTTTGTATGCGTTTGTAATTAGGTTTTTATTTTCATATCTAGAAACTTCCTCCTTTGTTTCAGCATCGAATAACTGTATTAGTGCTTTTCCTTCCATGTTATACCTCCTTTTTACTTAAACTAGATTGGAATTTTCAGTTAGTGTTTTCATGTCAACTTTAACATTCACACTTAAATTTAAAGGAGTAAATATTTGTGCAATTCCTCCCTCAAGCGGAGTATCAACAATAACTGCAGAATTCTCTGTCAAAGGATTCAAAGCAACTGATTTTGAAATATTAAGAGCCGCTCTGTTGAATTTTTCAGACACTTCAATGTGTGGTGGTTCAGAGCTAAGTCCACCTTGAAGATTTCTACCGTCAATCATGCATTGCAAATTAAATGATGGTATTGTAAAAGTGCCTGTATCGGTACTAAAATATATAGCTATATAGTGTGCCCCGGATGAAACCTGAGGTATTCCAAGCGGTATTCCTATGGTATTATCTCCTGCTTGTAATTTTTGTTTTGGTGTGAAAGCAATACTTATATTATCTAATTTAATGCTAATTGTTAATGTACATACTGCACTTGCTACTCCATATAATGAAATTAGACATGTAAGATTTGTATTTTTTACAGCAGTAACTCCCATATAGGCATACTGCGTTAATAATGTATCCACAGTTATCAGTGACGAATTTGCATAATAAAGCATTGATGTCATTACTTCTGCAACCTTGTTGTTAAGATCATCAGACACAGTTTTAAGTCTTGCGTTCAATGCGGCTGAATCATCATTAGTTCTACGTGGTTGCCCTAATTGTACCTTTGAATTTAAGCCTGTTAACTTATCACTCTTAACTTTAATAACAGGCACCTTAACATTAATATCTAATTCTCTATGTTTAAGTGTTACTGTGTCTCCAACTTTAACAGTCTCAAGATCTTTATAATTTACATATTCTTTAGTTTTTGAAAGTTCTAAGAAGTCTACTTCTATAGTAGTCCTCTCAAGTCCTATAGTTTTAGCTAATTCTTTAGCTGCACTTCTTAGTGTCGGTTCGTCACCAGCATCAAATTCAACCTTTTTTATTATCGGAAATACAGGGAAATCTGCATTATTCCAATCTGTTATGTCTACGTATTTTTCAGCAAGGGTTATCCCACCATTTCCTAAAGGAAATATCTTTGTTGCAACTTCTGTAGAGTCAATAATAACTTTTATGCCATGAATATTTTTACCGTATTTAACCAGGACACCAGTATCAGTACCCGAGGAAATAAGAACTTTAATATCATAATTATCTCTTTTTAGAAATCCATAACCCCATGTATTAATAATGTTAAATATGGCTTGTGCAGGATTAATCTGTACTAAATCAATGCTTCCAGCAATGACAATATCACTATCAACTGTATATACCGTTTCAAATTCTCTACCTTGCAAGGCTTTAATAATTGCTGTTTTTATACAGCTATTTGAAATTGATACATTCTCAATAAAATCAAAGGCCAGATCATAAAAAATATGACTAGCCCACACATAAACTATTTTATTATTTTTATGTTCTTTTTCTACTCTGTATATTCTAAAAAGTTGTCCATCTACTTTAATAATATTGTATTTAACAAAATGCTGAGCTTTCTTTGAGGTCGATGGATATTGAAGCTCTAAAGAATAATCTCCATTTTGTTCTTCAGTTACTTCACATTTTATACACTCATTTAGTACTGCAAGGCCATTGTTTTTAAAATTACCTTTGGTAGTTTTCTTATTATATATTGTTATTAGTGCCATTATAGCCACCGCCAGTTTGGCGTAATATCAAGAGCTGTTATGCCTCCAGTCCATGAAATATTATTTACTCCTACATTGAGTATTGAAAATTCTCCAGACATTTTATTATTTAGATTCGAACCATCATCACCATAGCAATCCTGAATTGTGCTGTCGATTATCAGGCTACCTAGTATACTTGATAGAGTTATAACTTGACTGCCTATAACTAATGTACCATCACCTGTTCCATAAACTTTGATAGTTGGTTCACTATAAATTGTACCAAAATTTGTTATGGAACCTGCTGAAGTTAATGAAATCAAAGCATTGCTAACTGAATATTTAAAAGGCCTGCAGTTAAATATAATGATAAAATTTGAAAACACCTTAAATATTTGAGCATAATCTATTGCATTCACAACCTGAGCTATATATTTCTTATCTTCCTGAAAATTAAAAACAAGGTCACTCTCTCCACTTCCTATGAGCCACACTTTAATTAAATCTATTTTGTCTGCTAAATTTGAATCATCCTTTAATGAGCATTGAACTGTAATATTAATGTCCTCGTAGGTATTTTCATCAAAACGAAGCGCAGAATTTCTTCCTGGTACATCAAGTGTCGTAACTTTGCGAGTAGGAGAAGGAATGTTAGGCCTCTTCGTTATTAAAATTCCATAGTCACTAAAGCTGTTTTTACCACCAAAATTAAAACTAAGAATCTTAAACTCCTCCTTTCCCTATTGCTACTCTCTGCCTATAAAACTCCAGTTCATAGGCAAGCTGCTCTATATCCTTATCTGTATTATTTATAAATTTTTCTATATTAAGTGTTAAACCTCCTGAACCACCATTGCCTCTTACTTTTTCTATGGCTCTTGCCATAAGTTCATCTAGTCTATCAATAGGAAGAACTGCTTCTGTACCCGCTTCACCTACCCCTATAACGCTAGGTCTATTAAAGATACCACCACTAGCGTACCAACTAACATCTAAATGAGGTACACTTGGAGGTTTTAAACTAAACTCTCCATTTATACTAAAGTGAGGCAATTTTATCTTTGGAATTTTTATCTCTGGTAATTTTAGATTGGTGAAAAAACCTTTTATCGCATTTATTGCATTACTAACAGTAGTCTTTGCTGCATTTATTGGATTTTCAATAGCTTTCTTTATATCATTCCAAACTGCTGAAGTTATGCATTTAATGCCATTCCATATAC
>JAJYBA010000069.1 GCA_021779235.1 Bacillota bacterium | reverse complement strand
CCATATGTTTGAAGAAATATCATTATATTTTTGACTTCTCGCTGCTTAGAATAAGATTCACAAATTAATTGTATCTTCTTTTGTCCTACGCCATCAATTTCCTTTAATCTTTCAATTTCATTATCCAGTACATTCATGGTATTTTCACCAAAGTGCTGTACAATTTTTTTAGCAGTTATTGGACCAATTCCTTGAATAACTCCAGAAGCTAAATATTTTTCTATACCTGCAATAGAACTAGGTATTACTTCCTCACAGTAGCTTATTCTAAATTGTTTTCCAAATTGAGGGTGATTAACCCACTCACCGCTTAATTTTAAATTCTGACCTTCACTTATGTATGGCACAACCCCTACAACAGTTGTTTTTTCTTTATTATCATTCAAATGGGCAATTATATACCCATTTTCTTCATTATGAAATACTATATCTTCGACTATTCCTTGTATTTCTGGCATAAAATCTCCCCTACTTATAAATTTATATAACAACATAATAATATTATTATATCATAAGTATTTTACATTTTTTATCTTTAGTATACCCCTATTCTAAGTTTTATCAAAATACCAATTTATAATCCACAGAACGAGTAAAAACTAAATATTTCTAGGAATATTTAGTTTGTTTTAGTGTGGAATTAATAATTATATGCGCAAAAGAGGGACAACAATCAATAACTGTTATCCCTCTTTATTATTATAGATATTTTTTTATTTCTTCAACCTTATTTAGGTTTTCCCATGAAAGGTCTAAATCAGTTCTTCCAAAATGTCCATAAGCTGCTGTTTGTTTGTAAATAGGTCTTCTTAAGTCTAATTCTCTTATAATAACAGCTGGTCTTAAATCGAATACTTTTTCTACTATTTCTACAATTTTATTATCGGCAATTTTTCCTGTTCCAAAAGTTTCAACTTCTATAGATACTGGTTTAGCTACACCTATAGCATATGCTAATTCTATTTCTAATTTATCTGCAACTCCTGCAGCTACTAAATTTTTAGCAACCCATCTTGCAGCATATGCAGCAGATCTATCAACTTTTGTTGGGTCTTTTCCTGAGAATGCTCCACCGCCATGTCTTCCGTATCCACCATAAGTGTCTACTATTATTTTTCTTCCTGTTAAACCAGAGTCTCCTTGAGGTCCTCCAATTACAAATCTACCTGTAGGATTTATGTAATATTTAGTATTTTCATCTAATAATTCACTTGGAACTATAGGATTTATTACATGTTCTTTTAAATCATTTTCAATTTGTTCATGCGTTGCTTCTTCTCCGTGTTGAGTTGAAATAACAATAGTATCTATTCTTACTGGTTTATTATCTTCATACTCTACAGTAACTTGAGTCTTTCCGTCTGGTCTTAAATAATCTAAAGTACCATTCTTTCTTACTTCACTTAACCTTCTTGATAATCTGTGAGCCATAGCAATTGGTAGTGGCATATATTCTGGTGTCTCATTAGTAGCATATCCAAACATCATACCTTGATCTCCAGCACCTATTGAATCCATCTTAGCCTGCATACCAGTCTTAGATTCTAATGCCTCATCAACTCCCATAGCTATATCTGATGATTGCTCATCAATGGACGTAATCACCGCACATGTGCTAGCATCAAATCCATATTTTGCTCTAGTATATCCTATACCTTCAATTGTATTTCTAACAACTTTAGGGACATCTACATAACAACTAGTTGTTATTTCCCCCATAACTAAAACCATTCCTGTAGTAACTGCTGTTTCACAAGCAACTCTAGCATTAGGATCTTGTTCTAAAATAGCATCCAGCACGGCATCCGAAATTTGATCACAAATCTTATCTGGATGTCCTTCTGTAACTGATTCTGATGTAAATAATCTTTTCATTATAATTCTCCTTTCTAAACCTCAAAAATTTCTTTTGACAAAAAAATAAACCGCTTCCAAATAATAAGAAGAGGTGTTTTAACCATCTCTCTTATCTCGCAGGCTATAACTGCAGGAATTGGCACCATTGTGTTTTACACCGGTTGCCGGGTTTCATAGGGCCCTTTTCCCTCCACCTCTCTTGATAAGAGTTATCAATATTAAGTTTTAATTATAGTATCACATAAGATTTGTTGTGTCAACAAATCTGTATACTTTTAAAAATCAAATCAGTAAAAAAGACATCTACAGATGTCTTTTGGTGGAGGAGGACGGATTCGAACCATCGAAACATTACGTAACAGATTTACAGTCTGCCCCCTTTGGCCACTCGGGAACTCCTCCATATATGGAGCTGGCAATAGGAATCGAACCTACAACCTGCTGATTACAAGTCAGCTGCTCTACCGTTGAGCCATGCCAGCATACATTTTATTCTATTTTAAAAGATTATTGTGGTGGGAACAACAGGGATCGAACCTGTGACCCTCTGCTTGTAAGGCAGATGCTCTCCCAGCTGAGCTATGCTCCCGTAATTTGTGGTAACCCACGATTTATGGTGAAAATAAAAATGGTGGAGGAGGACGGATTCGAACCATCGAAACATTACGTAACAGATTTACAGTCTGCCCCCTTTGGCCACTCGGGAACTCCTCCATTAATATATCTAACAGTCCTTTATAAAGATATGTTAGTATATGAACATTAGCCAGTATATAAAATTTTTGAATATTGTTCATGGTGGGAACAACAGGGATCGAACCTGTGACCCTCTGCTTGTAAGGCAGATGCTCTCCCAGCTGAGCTATGCTCCCATAACGTATGGTTAAAAAATAATAAATGGTGGAGGAGGACGGATTCGAACCATCGAAACATTACGTAACAGATTTACAGTCTGCCCCCTTTGGCCACTCGGGAACTCCTCCACTTATGGAGCTGGCAATAGGAATCGAACCTACAACCTGCTGATTACAAGTCAGCTGCTCTACCGTTGAGCCATGCCAGCATATTTTATTTTTTATTGCTTTATTGTGTCGACAAGAATTAGTATACAGCTTTAATTAATTAATTTCAAGTCCATTTTTTTTCAATAAACCACTTCTTCTCTACATTGCTATACTATTCGCACATTTACTCAATATTAAACATCAATATAACTTAGTATTCTCCGTAAAAATTTAATTATGCTTTTTTATATGACTTCCTTCCATATAGTTAATATAGCCTTTCTGCAGCATCCATATCTATAAACCTCCCAGCGATTTTTCGTACTTTTTCATACTCCTTCTTTGATAAATCTTCTTTTAATAATTTCAGTGCTTTAAGCACTCCATCCTCAGCATCTTTAGCATATAAATATTCTTCCACTTTTTTATAATCATCTTTACCTAGTTGCATACTTACATATAATAACTTTATTTTATCAGAAGTAGTTAGGTTTTTTTTTATGTCACCTGTAGATACTTTAAACACTGATTGTTCACTTTCATTATTTTCATAATAATAATTTTCTAGACCATCTTCTCTTTTAGGCAAATGTATGTCATTATATGTATCCTTATTTTTATCACTTTCTTTCATCTCCACATTTAAATTAGCAACATTTTTTTTATCTTCACTTTTATAAGCATTGCTGAATCCTTTCTGAGACAAATCATCACTTTCTAAATTATATTTAGTATTAGAAGTTTCTTCCTCGTCTTTTTTCACCACCTTAACATGATTATCATTAGTGATGGCCTTACTGGCACTATAAGGTTTCTTGTTCTGAACTACTCCTATCTTACTTATTTTATCTTCTTCATAATGCATTGAATTACTTGCATAGTTGTCATACGTGACCATCGTAACCACACTTACAAAAGTAGAAAACATAATAATGAATAATGAATTAATTTTTTTCATAAAAGTATCACCTCGATTAATTAATATATATAAATTATTTTCCAATTAATCGTTTTTTTATTCTTTTATCATAATAATACACAAAATTTATTCATATAAATTATTGATAGGAAAATAATTGTCAATTATTTTCCTTGCACAGAGCAATACAAGGAGGTATATTTCTTGAGTAAAGCTAAAACCCATTATAAAGATCCTTTAGCCTACTATACAATTTCTAATTTTCTAAAAGACTATATTGACAAAAATACTTTAGTTGTTTGCATAGGTACCGATAGATGTATAGGTGATTGTCTAGGCCCTTTAGTGGGTACATTTTTAAAAGATAGCTCCTTTCCATTACCTGTATATGGCACTATAGATGACCCAATTCACGCCTTAAACATCGATAGTAAATTATCTAAAATAAATGCTTTACACCCAAATTGTACTATAATAGGTGTAGATGCATGTTTAGGAGACATTTCAAATATTGGTGAGATACAAGCTAGAAATTATCCTATTCACCCAGGTAAAGGTGTTGGGAAAACACTTCCTAAGGTAGGTAATGTTTCATTAATAGGTATAGTAGATTCAAGTGATGATAGTGAGTTGTTCACTAATAGAAACATAAGACTTAGTTTAGTAATGGAAATTGCTAATGTTTTAAGCCGTTCCCTTTTGCATTCATATTATCTGTATTCACTTACCAACGAAGAAACTAATTCAAGTCCTATTTAAATCATCACCTTAAATAATTATCCATAGTTTTAAATTCAAGAAATTTCATACAATATAAAAATAAGCAATACAATTAAACTAATAATTGTATTGCTTATTCATATAGCTTGTTTACACTTTTTAATCTATTAAGGATATGTCTCCTCCATTGAATGAATTATCTAGCTTATCCATATAATCCAGTACTTTGCCCGTTCCAAGTGCTACACACGAAATCGAATCTTCAGCCACATATACTGGAACTTTAGTGATTTCTTGTATAAGCTTATCTAATCCTTTTAACAATGCACCTCCACCAGTCATAACTATTCCTTTATCAGCTATATCTGCTGCAAGCTCTGGTGGTGTTTTCTCTAGTACGGAATGTGTACATTCAGCTATTAAATGTACTGCTTCCTTTAAAGCTTCTCTCATTTCTTCTGATGTTACTGTTAAATTTTTAGGAAGACCCGTGATTAAATCTCTTCCTCTTATATCCATAGTCGCTTCTTCTTCTTGTTTATAAGCACACCCTATGTTGATTTTTAAATCCTCTGCAGTTCTCTCACCAATCATTAACTTATGTTTTTTTCTAATATGCTTAATAATAGCTTCATCAAACTTATCTCCAGCTACTTTAATTGATTCTCTTACAACCATGCCACCTAAAGAAATGACTGCAATATCAGTAGTCCCTCCACCAATATCAATAACCATATTACCACTTGCTTTAGTAATATCAAGTCCAGCTCCGATTGCCGCAGCTAATGGTTCTTCTATAAGTTGAACTTTCTTAGCTCCTGCATTTCTAGCTGCATCTTCTACCGCTCTTCTCTCTACTTCAGTTGCCTCACAAGGGACGCAAATTACAACTCTTGGAGCAGATAGTCTTCTTTTTCCACAAGCCTTCTTTATAAAATGCTTTAACATTTTTTCAGTTATATCATAATCTGAAATAACCCCGTCCCTCATAGGACGTATGGCCACAATATTGCCTGGTGTTCTTCCTATCATTTTTCGAGCTTCTTCTCCAACTGCCAATACTCTATTATTATTTCTATCTATTGCAACAACAGATGGCTCTTTTAAGATAACACCTTTCCCTTTAATATATACAAGTACTGTGGCTGTACCTAAATCTATTCCCATATCTGTTCCCATTCCAAAAAAAAACATCTCAAAACTCACTCCTGCTCTTTAGTGTATTCAATATTTAAATTATACTAAACTCTATTCTATAAAGCCATAAAAAAATCCTCTTTTTTAAAACTTTTATAATTTTTATTGTTTTAGCTTGAAATGTTTTTATCCTTCTACTACCTTGTATTTCATTTTAGTAGCTCTTCCTCCCCTGATATGTCTCTCAGATTTATTTAAATCCAAAATTGTTTTTGCTTCGTTAGCAATTTGAGGATTTATTTTAGGCAATCTTTCCGTCATATCCTTGTGTATAGTGCTCTTGCTAACTCCAAACACTTTGGCAGTTCTTCTTATCGTAGCTTTTGACTCAATAATATACTTAGCAACTTCTAATACTCGATCTTCAATATAGTCTTTCAAAGTGTTACCTCCTTAACCCTTCTATATTTATAAATATGCAATACCTTGCTTTTAAATTCCATTCCAATTAGTCATTTTCCGATATATTTCGGAAAGATGACTAATTGATATGGTTACTGGTTATTGTTTTGCTTCTACAGGTTGGTATTTCTCATATTTTACATATTTAGCAGGATCAATATTCTTACTACTTTGTAAAACTTCAAAATATAAATGAGAACCATATTCTTCATTATATGAATTTAAACTAGTGTTTCCCACTGTAGCGATTTGTTGTTTCTTAGTTACTTTATCACCTATTTTTACTAATATTTTTTCATCCAAATTAGAATATTTAGTAACAAAGCCATTTTGATGATCTATTTCAACCATCTTACCTTCTCTGTCAGGACCAATAGCTTTAACTATTCCATCCATAACCGCTACAACAGGCTCACCTAGTTTTGCTTGAATAACAATACCCAAGTTTGTTCTATAACTTCCATCAGTTTTATACACAACAGAATCAATATCTTTTGAATATGCTCTTGCAAGCAATCCATTAGCTACGGGTTTTGCAAATTGAGCATTAACCGAATTAGAAACTGGTGCTGTTAAATTTCCAGTTGTAACCTTTTGAATATTAGGCACGTCTTTAAGCACCTCAGTCTTTACTTGAAGAGCACCTTCATGTTGTTTCTCTTGCTCTTGCATCACATCGCCTGCATTTGCTTGTTCATTTTGTATTACTTTTGGATTGCTTGAAAGTTTTTTATTATTATTTGCTGTTATAGAAGCAACTGTAGCTACTATACATAAACAAACAAATAAAATTACATAGAAGCCCTCCTTCTTGAAAAAGTTTAATGTCTTATTGTTTGCTTTCTTATCCATACAAACACCTCCATTTGTATTTTTGTCCATAATGTATTAAAACATACATATTTTATAAAATTTATTTCCACTTTTTTCACATTTTTATTGCAATTTCCTCATTTGCACGTTGTATTTTTAAAAAAACACAATTAAAATGCGAGAAATTAGTTATAGTAGATTAACCTATGATTTTAGTTTTCTATCATAAATTTGCAATTAATTTTTTTATAAAAAAAATAAAGTTGGTTACCTTTCTTCATGAAGGTAACCAACTAATATATAATTTAAAACTATATATAATTATCTTAAAAATTCAAGTAAGATATTTTTTTCATTTTATCAAAATAAAATGTCTTAATTTATGGAATTTTGCATAGAATAAACTCTTTTTTCTTAGAGGATGGTAACAAAAGTATATATCGTGTAAAATGCATTTGAACAAGCCTTAGTAATTCTTAATTTATTTTATTTGCAGATGCGTTAAGAAAAATACATGTTTGAGCGATAGCGAGTTTGTATTTTTTAGAAGCTGTAAATAAAATGAATTATAGAATTACTTGGCGAAGTGAAAGCATTTCTAAGGATATATACTTTTCGTTACAGCATCCTCTAAGAAAAAATCTCTTACTTTGCATTTGTATATGATTATCACTAACTCTATTTGGATATAGCCGTGCCTTGATAATAATGATTTAATATTTCAATATAATTTTTCCCTTCCTTTGCCATAGCATCTGCACCCCATTGACTCATTCCTACACCATGACCGTACCCACTGCAATCTATTTCTACATCATTTGAATTAAACTTTATT
>JAJYBA010000068.1 GCA_021779235.1 Bacillota bacterium | reverse complement strand
ACACCAAAGAATGCTTACTGTATCTATAAAAAGAGCAAGAAATATAGCATTATTACCATTTACTACTGAATAGTAAATGACTAAAAGCAGCACCTTACGGTAGCTGCTTTTATTTTTATTTAATAACATTTAGGAATCTTCAAGTCTGCCATCTTCTATAAGTGGCTGTTGCTCAACTTAAGGATGTTGCTTTGGTGGCAGGATAACAATTGATAATTGTTATCTACTCCAGAGACCTACAAAGGGGTAAATCTGCTTCCAAAGTTGTTAACATTGTAGCATTACAGATGATGATTTAATAAAATTAGTTTAGAGCTACTTAGTGAAGAAAGATGTTTGAAGAGTATAAAGCTTTACTAAAGAGAACTGCAGTCTTAGTAATATATGTTTTTCATTTTTATACAATAAAAATGAAGGTTTTAGTCAATAATCAAAATATAATTATAAAAGTATATGCCCTACAGTATGATTTGTAGTATACTTATAATTACAATCCATAAAATGTAAACATTTTTAAATATTAAATATTAGATTCTAGGTTGCATATAGAAATAAACTTTAGTTGCATAAATTTAGAAAAATAACTAAAATAGAGTTATAAGCATAAGCCTACAAGGGGAGATGAAATACTATGAAAAGAGAAGATTTTAATATAATGTCTAACGTTAAGATAATTGAAAGTTTGAAGGCTGAGCTACTATGTATAATAGGTGATTTCTTCAAATTGCTAAGTAAAGGAAGCAATGTTGCTCAAGACGCTATACTGGACTGCATTTCAGGGGCAATAATACTTTTATATATATTAGCTGAAAGGCTAGGATACTCCAATGTGGCTGTGGATGAAAGTATGAAAAAGAAACTAAAGGTGGGAATAGTTGAAGGGGACAATATAGAAAAGGATGGAAAAGATCTAAGTAAACTATTTACACACTTAAAAGGAAGATAAGTAATGGAGGAAAAAATGGAGAATAAAAATTATAGTACAAAGGCAATTGTAGAGGCTTCGCTTATATCTGTTATAATTTCAGTAATAATGATTATAACAGGATACTTGCCGATTGTATCCTTTATAGGAACATTAATATTACCAATTCCTGTGGCAATACTCTATATAAGGCATAATAATAAAATAACAATCACTGCTATATTTTTGAGTATAATTTTAACATCCTTGGTCTATAATCCAATAATGGCGATATATTCAGCTATAACTTATAGTACAATTGGTATTGCGCTTGGTTATTGTGTTAAGAAAAATAAAAAGCCATCTATAACTTTACTATTTTTGGCTATTGCTTCTGCAGTATCCAATATATTAACCATAGTTTTTTCTATGTTATTTATAGAAAAAGTAAGTTTTATAAACTTTATCTCCAAAAATTTGGAGTTTATGAAACAAACAATAAAAATATCATTAGACCAAGTTAAAAGTATTTATTCACAAGCAGGAATAACCCCGGAACAGTTGAAACTTTTAGATAAGAATTTTGAAATAATAAATAAAATGGACGTTGCATTAATTTTGGCTTTAATACCTGCAACTATTTTTATTTTATCCTTTATATCAGCTTATTTGAATTATATAGTGTCTAGAGCAATATTAAAGAAGTTAAATTATAAAATGGAGGAAGTACTACCTTTCAGTAGAATTTACGTTTCTAACATAGTAGGAGCCATATTAATAGGCATAGTATGTATAGGAATAATACTTTCAGCCAAAAAGATAACTGGTGGGGATTATATACTAAATTCCTCTCAAATCCTTGCACAGTTTATATTTATTATAAATGGATTAGCTGCAACTACATATTTTCTAAGAGTTAAAAGAAATTTATCTAAACCAGTAGTAGTAATAATTTTAGTGTTAACAACACTTTCGCCTCTAGGTACTATTTACTTTTCAATAGGGCTCATGGAGATGGCTTTTGACTTTAGAAAGCTTGACCCATATAGAATTAAAAGAAAATAATTGGGGGCTAATTATGGATAATAAATATAATTACTTTAGTGTAAATAATAAAATATATATGGTGACCATGGCTCTATTCATATGTATAATATTTTATTATGGACATTTTGAAGTAGGATTACTAGCACTTGCACTATATGCAATACTAGTAGTGTACAATATTTACAACTCAAAGATTAAAAAAGATGAGTGGAAAAAATTTATTGAGAATTTTTCATCTAAACTTGATATAGCAACCACAAGTACTTTAGTAAAGCTTCCTTTTCCGCTTATAATAATAGGAAATGTGGGAAATATTTTATGGTACAATCAAAGTGTAACGTCAATGCTGGAGGGCGAAGATCTTTTAAATAAAAATATTAGGGATATAATTAAGGAACTCAATCTAAAACAGATTTTAGAGGGTAAAAAGAATATATTTTCAAATATTAAAATAAAAGATAATTACTATGAAATTTATACTAATATTGTAGATACAAACGAAAATAAAAATGATAAAGATAAGATTATGCTACTATATTTTTATGATATAACGGAAAAAACCAACCTAATCAAAGGAATTAATGGTAATAGAGAAAGCGTTATGTTAGTAGAGGTTGATAATCTTGATGATGTTGTTAAAACCACAGAAGAAGATAAGGCACCACTACTTATAGCTGATATTGAGCGAACAATAAATAGCTATGGGCAGAGTGTAAATGCTGTGGTAAAAAAGTATACATCTAATAAATACGTTATCATAGTTCAAGATAAGTATATTGAAAAAGAAATAGAAAAGAAATTTGATATTCTAGATACTGTTCGCGAAATAAGTAACGGTAATAAACTTGCAGTTACCTTAAGTGTAGGGGTAGGTAGGGGAGAAGATACACCTTTAAAAAACTATGAATTTGCGACATCGGCTAAGGAACTTGCTCTAGGTAGGGGTGGCGACCAGGTAGTAGTGAAAAAAGGTGATAAACTATCTTTTTTCGGAGGAAAAACAAAAGAAGTTGAGAAAAGAACTAAGGTACGCGCAAGGGTAATCGCTCATGCATTAATGGATTTAGTAAATGAAAGTAACACAATTTTCATCATGGGACACAAAAACCCTGATGTTGACTGTTTAGGTTCCGCTATAGGTCTATATAGTATTATTAAAAGTTTAAATAAAGAATGCTATATTATTCTCGAAGGAATAAATAGTGCCATAAAGACCATGATGGATATGTTATTAGAAGATGCGGAATACAAAAATGCTTTTATAATCAGTGAGAAATTTAAAAATGTTAAAAATTCAAATAGTCTGCTTATATTAGTAGATGTTCACAATGAAAGTTATGTGTTAAACTATGAAATAGTTAAAGATGTAGAAAAAGTAGTTATAATTGACCATCACAGAAAGTCACAAGATTTTATACAAGGGGCAGTACTCAGTTATATGGAACCTTATGCATCCTCTACTGCTGAATTAGTTACTGAGATGATTCAATACATGGTAGATAAACCAAAGCTTAAGCACATAGAAGCTGTGAGTCTTTTGGCAGGGATATGTGTGGATACAAAGAACTTTTATTTTAAAACAGGGGTTAGGACCTTTGAAGCAGCAGCTTTTTTAAGACGTCATGGTGCAGATACTATGGATGTTAAAAAATTGTTTTCAGATAATTTGAATATTTATTTAAAAAGAGCTGAGATTATAAGATCAGCACAAGTTAAAAATGAAATTGCTATAGCAGTTTGTCCCCCAATAATAGAAGATACTGTATTAGCTGCCCAAGCAGCGGATGAACTTCTAAATATTACTGGTATCCAAGCATCATTTGTTATTGTTAAAATAGGAGATGAAGTATTTATCAGTGGAAGGTCTCTTGGAAAGATAAATGTACAATTAATACTGGAGACATTAGGTGGGGGTGGACACATGACTATGGCTGGTACAAAATTTACTTCACTGAAGCTTGAAGAAGTAGCGGTGAAATTAAATGAAGCTATAGATAAATACTTAAGGGAAGGTGAAAAATAATGAAAGTTATATTATTAAAGGATGTTAAAAGTGTTGGTAAAAAGGGAGATGTGGTAAACGCTGCGGATGGATATGCGAGGAATTTTCTATTTCCTAGGAAATTAGCAGAGGAAGCTACAGATTCAAATATGCACATATTAAATAAAAAGAATGAAACTGAAAGAAAAAAGAAAACTGCTGAAATTGAGGAAGCGCAAAAATTAGCTAATGAGCTTAAAGACAAAGTTGTAAAAATAATTGGTAAAGCCGGAGAAAACGGAAAGCTTTTCGGTGCAATTACGAGTAAGGATATAGCAGTAGCATTAAATAAACAATGTAATTTAGATATTGATAAAAAGAAAATCGTAACAGACACAATAAAATTATTAGGAACTTACGAAGTAGAAGTTAAAATATATCCAGAAATATCTACTAAGATAAAAGTTCTTGTTTGTGAGCAATAATTATATAAAACGAAGGGAGGAAACGCTTTAGTAAATAAATGATAATTTTATTTATTAAAGCGGATTGAACTTGAAGACATTATTCGTTAATCAAATGGGAGAACCCGTTGCAAAAGATACGCTGCCACTAGATACACAAATCGACGTTTTATATGAAATAATGAGGAACGTAATAGATGAGAGCAGTATAAAGGCTAGAACTGTAAAATTTAAACTTCAAAAGTATATCAAAAGTGATGATATATATAAAAGATTATATGCTTTAAATAAAATTATTAGCAATGGTAAGGGTATAGAAATAGTACCAAACCCCAAAAATGTACATGAGGTGTTAGACAACACTAATGAATGGCTTACTGATGAAATAGCTAAAAGATATGTTCAAAATAAGATTGAAGCTGAAGTAGAAAAAAACTTAATGGAAAAACAAGATAAGTATATTGATGAAGTAAGGCTTGGCATAATTAAGAAACAAAAGGGGCCTGAAAATGCTAAAACGCTTAAAAAATATGAGGATCTTGAAGTCCTTGATAGCAGAAAACTTACTAAAAATATACAAGCTATGTTAAGACCAGAGAGCTTTAGTGAAATAGTTGGACAAGAAAGAGCTATAAAATCTTTGCTATCTAAAATGGCATCGCCATACCCACAGCATATTATTCTTTATGGACCACCAGGAGTAGGTAAGACCACTGCAGCGAGACTAGCTCTTGAGGAAGCTAAAAAGCTAAGTTACACTATTTACGATCAGGAAGCTAAATTCGTAGAAGTAGATGGTACGACACTCAGATGGGATCCAAGGGAGATAACAAATCCTCTATTAGGCTCTGTACATGACCCAATATATCAGGGAAGTAAAAGAGATTTAGCTGAGGTTGGGATTCCTGAACCAAAGCCAGGTCTTGTTACTGAAGCTCATGGAGGAGTACTATTTATTGATGAAATAGGAGAACTTGACAGTATACTTCAAAATAAGCTACTTAAGGTATTAGAAGATAAAAGAGTTGAGTTTTCATCCTCTTATTATGACCCTGAAGATGAAAGCACACCTAAATATATAAAATATTTATTTGATAAAGGTGCTCCAGCGGATTTTGTTTTAATAGGGGCTACTACACGGGAACCATCAGAAATAAATCCAGCATTAAGATCAAGATGTACTGAGGTTTATTTCGAACCTTTAACTGCTAAGGATATTGAAAATATCGTAGTAAATGCTGCACAAAAATTAGAAGTTGAAGTTGCAGATGGAGTTGCAGAGACTATTAGTAGATATACTATTGAGGGAAGAAAAGCAGTAAATATTTTAGCTGATGCTTATGGATATGTATTGCATAATAGAGAATCAATAGAGGATTCCCAAATTAAAATTGAGCTTAAGGACTTGTTAGATGTTATATCTATAAGCAGATTAACACCTTATGAGGAATTAGATAAAGAGACTAAATTTGAAGTTGGGCATATATATGGGCTAGGAGTATCAGGATATATAGGGTCAACTATAGAAATAGAGACTTCAGTATTTGAAGCTAAAGAAAAAGGTACAGGCCAAGTAAGATTTAATGAAACTGCTGGAAGTATGGCTAAGGACTCGGTGTTTAACGCTGCATCCGTAATAAGAAAGACAACTAATAAAGATATTAAGGATTATGACATACATGTAAATATAGTTGGCGGGGGTAAGATTGATGGACCTTCTGCAGGAGCAGCTATAACTGTGTGTATAATTAGTTCACTTTTAGACAAACCTTTAAGACAGGATATTGCTGTAACAGGAGAGATATCCCTAAGGGGTATTATAAAACCAGTAGGCGGCATATTTGAAAAAGTTTATGGTGCAAGAAGAAAAGGAATCAAGATGGTTATACTTCCAAAAGATAATGAAAAGGAAGTACCTATTGATCTTGTGGATATTGAAACAAAAGCTATATCCAATATAGAAGAACTAATGAAATTGGTATTCTAATTAGTATAAAGTTACTTTTAGTATAAAAATACAAATAACTATAATTAATGGCCCTGTTAAAATGACTTTTAGCAGGGCATAAAACATTATTTTAGGAGAGATAAAAATGGAGACACCTCTTAGAAGTTTACCTTATAACTTAGAAGCAGAGCAATCAGTAATTGGATCAATGCTTATAGATAAAACTGCCATATCAAGGGCGGTGGAGGTTTTAAAAAGCGATGATTTTTATAGAGATTCTCATAAAGTTATATTTAACGCTATTTTTGAGTTATATCAAAAGGATACACCTATTGATATGATTACTTTATTAGAACATTTACGTTCTGCTGAGAAGTTAGAAGCTTCAGGGGGAATTACTTATATTTCAGAAATAAGTAACTCAATACCCTCTACTGCTAATTTAAGTTCGTATATAAAAATTGTAGATGATAAATCTACTTTAAGAAAACTTATTAGGGCTTCTACCGAGATTATGGAAAATTGTTATAATAAGCAGGACGATGTAGAAGCAGTTATGGATCTTGCAGAGCAAAAAGTCTTTAATATAGCAGAGAGAAAGAATTCAAGTGACTTTGAAGCAATGAATACGGTACTTGAGAGGGGTTTCCTCGAAATAGAAAGAATCTTTAATAATAGAGGAGAAACAACTGGGGTATCTAGTGGTTTTCCAGAACTTGATGATATGACTTCTGGATTTCAAAAGGGAGATATGATCCTTATTGCTGCAAGGCCCTCTATGGGTAAAACTACATTTGTGCTAAATCTAGCTCAGTATGCAGCTCTCCGGGGTGGAAAAAGTGTAGCTGTATTTTCTCTGGAAATGTCAAAGGAGCAACTTGCCTATAAATTACTTTGTGCAGAAGCAAATGTTGATATGACAAAGCTTAGAAATGGTAGTTTAGAAGATAGGGATTGGGAAAATATAGCGAAAGCCTCCGGTCCGCTAGCTGCTGCTAAAATATATATTGATGATACCGCTGGAACTTCTGTTATGGATATGCGTTCAAAATGTAGAAAATTAAAAATGGAGCATGGTATAGACATGATAGTTATAGACTATCTTCAACTTATGTCTGGTAGCAGTCCAGAGAATAGACAACAAGAAGTATCAGAAATATCGAGATCTATTAAAGCTCTTGCAAAGGAGATGCAGTGTCCAGTTATAGCACTATCGCAGCTATCTCGTGCGCCAGAGCAAAGAGCAGACCATAGGCCTATGCTATCGGACCTTAGAGAATCGGGGTCTATTGAGCAGGATGCTGACCTTGTTATGTTCTTATATAGGGATGAGTACTATAACAAGGAAACAGAAGATAAAAATGTAGCAGAATGTATAATAGCAAAACAAAGAAATGGCCCTGT
>JAJYBA010000067.1 GCA_021779235.1 Bacillota bacterium | reverse complement strand
ACAGGAATTAGATATTGATAAAATTATTGAGTTATCAAAGGTTTTATTATTTGAAAATGATAGAAATGCTTTGTATAACAAGTTAATTAATATAATTAATAGTTACTTTAAAGTAAAAAGGATATTAGTTTTAGAAACTGTAAATAGAAATTTTGAAGTGATGCTGGAATGGAAAGAGGATTGTGGCGAAGAAATTTTTTATAATAAAAATAATATTAATGATGCCTCTAGTATGTTTAGAGTCACTATTGAAGAAATCTGTGCTTGCAGAGAAGAAAAAATAATTAATGAGGGTAGCAAAGGCTTTGAAGCTTTTTATCCTCTTATTTATAAGGAAGAGTTATTGGGCATTGTCTACATAGAGAAAAATTTTCAATATAGCAATATGGAGCTAAAAATGCTAAAGCTAATTTGCCTTCAGGCTGCTAGTGTTATGGAAAGGATAAGTATAGAGAAAAAGAAAGTTCAGAGTATTGAAAGTCAATTAAGAGAAAGCGAATTTAGAGAAAGTGAGGAAAGATATAAAAGGTTATTTGAATTATCTCCTGATGCTATATGTGTGCACAGCGGTGGAAAAATAGTTTTAGCCAATCCTGCAACTGAAAGATTATTTGATATGAAAGATCCAAAGGGCATAATAGGAAGAAATGTTATGGATTTTGTTCATCCAGATTATATTCATGTTGCTAAGAATAGAATAGATACAATATATGAAGGTGGAATGACTACACCATTTATCGAAGAAAAGTTTCTTTCTAATAATGGCACAATTATAGATGTAGAAGTTGGGACTTCTTTTTATCAATATAAAGATAAATCAGCAGTTTTAGTAGTAGCGCGCAATATTAATATAAGAAAAAAAATGGAGAGAGACTTAAGGGAGAAAGAAGCATTATTAAGAGAAATAACTGAAAATATTTCTGATATGATTATAAAAACAGATATTGACGGTAGAATTAAATATATTACAGCTGCACAAAAGGAGATACTTGGACATGGATCAGATGATGCAATTGAAAAGTGTATTTTTGATTTTGTTTGTCAATGCGATAAGAAAACTGTATTAAGGAAAATTAGAAAATTAATTACTTCAACTACAAATCAGAAGTTCCAATGTAGATGCTTGCATGCAAATGGAAGTATTGTGTGGTTAGAAATTTGTGGTGATAAATTATTTGACGAAGATAATAAAATTAAAGCCTTAATATTTTCAGCAAGGAATATCACTAAGAGACTTGAAATTGAAGAGGTAATAAAAGAAAATAATGAAAAGACAAGACTTCTAAACCAAGCAATAGAATATGATAGGTTTAGAACAGAGTTTTTTGCGAATATATCTCATGAATTAAGAACGCCAATTAATGTTATTTTAGGGACTCTCCAGCTTATGGATCTAAAATTTATGGAACTCTTTAATGGAAATGAGGAGAAAAGCAAGAGATATTTAAGAACCATGAAACAGAATTGTTATAGATTAGTAAGACTCATTGACAACTTAATAGATGTAACAAAAATAGATGCAGGGTATTTTGAAATTCATTTAAGTAATTGTAATATTGTTAGTGTTGTAGAGGAAATAACTTTATCTGTAGCTGAGTATGTTGAGAATAAAGGAATCTCTCTTTTATTTGATACAGAGATGGAAGAAAAAATTATAGCTTGTGATAAAGATAAAATAGAAAGAATAATGTTAAATCTAATTTCAAATGCTATAAAATTTACAAATGCAGGGGGAAATATTTTAGTAAATATTTTTGAAAGAAGAGGCAATATTGTTGTATCAGTTAGGGATACAGGTATTGGAATACCTAAAGAAAAACTACAATGTATTTTTGATAGATTTATTCAAGTTGACAAGTCTCTCACGAGAAATAGAGAGGGTAGTGGTATAGGATTATCCTTAGTTAAGGCTTTAGTAGAAATGCACGGAGGTAAAATATTTTTAGAAAGTCAGATTGATATAGGAAGCGAATTTAGTTTTGAACTCCCTATAAAACAGTTAGCAGATGATGAGGATGAATATGTTAATAATAATTTAAATGCTAATAGTAATATTGAAAAGATTCACATTGAGTTTTCTGATATATATTTTTAGATTATGTTGTATAATTAAAACATAAAAAGATAAACAGGAGGAATTTTATGTATTATATTATAATGATACTGCTCTTTTTTAAGCCAAGCTTAAAGAAGGAATATTTAAATGAACAGATTTTAAGAGGGATAACAGGGCTTATATTCAGTTGGTTTTTATTTTATGTAGTGTGCGTTGATAGAAGTATCTACTTTATCATGGCAGCTTTATGGGTACCAGCTATTTTTCAGATGGGTTTATCCTTAGGGTCAAAAGATAAGAATAAAGGAAAATTTGCTGGTGCAATGTGTGTACTTTTCTTTTTAAGTATTGGATATAGTTTATATCCCTTTATTACTGCAGGAGCTAGTAAACTTGCAACTTCAGTGTCGGTAGTGGAAAGTAGTGAAGGTGTTTTAAAAGCTGATGCAAACCACATAATAGTTATATCACCAGAAACTGCTTATTATGAAATGCAAAAAATGCTTGGGACTCTTCCAAATCCAAGTATTTATAGTATAGGAAAGCTAGGAATTACTATGACAAAGGAAGGAGCCGCATATGTTGCACCTATAGAGGTAGATGGATTTTTTAGGGCTCTTACAAATAGCGAAATTCCGGGTGCAATATACGTGTCGGCAGAAAAACCCGAAGAGGCAAAAGTAATTAGTGTACCATCAAAAATAGCAGAATCACTTTTACTGGGAAAAGATTTAGAAAGATATTTAAGGCAGCAAAAACCATCATCAATTCTTTTTCAGGCTAACGTAGAACTAGATGATGAAGGCAATCCTTATTATGTAGGAAGCTATGGTCATTATAAATTTGGAAGAAAATTTCCGGTGATTGATGGTGTGTTACTTTATTCTTTTAAGGATGCTAAGGTTGTAGATTATAAAGTAGACAAAGTGCCAGCGTGGGTTGATGAAGTTCATCCTTCAGATATTGCTGAATTATATAATGAGTACTTTGGAACTCTTCAGAATGGACTTTTAAACAAATTTATAGCGAAAAAAGGAATTCATATACCTACAACTTGGCAGGCAGAAACAAATGTCCAAGGTCTTAAGGTTAATTCAGTGGAAGTTACCGGAGTTATAGATACTGACGGTAAAATGAAGTGGTTTACGGATCATACTAATACCTCTAATGATTCTACTACAATGACGGGATATTCTATGATGGATATGAGAAGTGGTAAAATGATTTATTATAAGACCCCAGGGTATATAAATGGAAAAGGAGCTATGAATGCTGTGGATAAAGCTCTAGGCGCAGATAAAGCTAACTGGGCTCCAGTTCAACCATTATTTTACAATATTTTTGGTTCAGAGGCATGGGTTGTTCCTGTAGTTAACAAAAATGATGGAGCTATAGTGAAAATTGGAATTGTAGCTGCTAAAAATAGTTATGTAGTACTTGAAGAATCTAAAGATGCAGCAATAGAAAGTTTCAAGAATGCTATATCCTATGGGAAAATAAATGATGCTTCAAACAAAAATGCCAATAGCGTAAAGGCTGAAGAAAAGCTTATAAGTGGTAAAGTTTTAAGAATAAACCCTGTAACAGAGGGAGGAAATACTATTTTCTATGTGAAACTAATAGGAAACAATACTATATTCATGGTTTCTAAATCTGCAGGAATTGATATAGTGTTAACAAAGGAAAATGATGAAGTAGAAATAAAGTATCTTGATATTAAAGATAGTAATGTAGTTTCCACAGTTGCTTTTAAGAATAGTAATCTTAAATAAAAGACGAAAAACAAAATTATGAATTTAAATGACTTCAGAAGGAAAAATAAACTCCTTCTGAAGTTTATTTTTTTGTAGCTTACTAAACAGGTTGAAAGTGACGAAATAGCAATATTTGAGAAGATGTTAGCAATCTATGGGGAGTAATTTCTACAATTATATTATAGAATTCTAGATGTAAAGGTAAACATTTATTAAAAATTTATATAGAAAACTGAGGGAGGTTTGTAAGCAATGGAGAAGATAGATGAAGTAAAGAAATTGAAGGTTGCAATAATTGGCTGTGGAGGCATTGCAAATGGAAAGCACATGCCTAGTTTAGCTAAAATAGCTGAGGTGGAGATGGTTGCCTTTTGTGATATTGACAAGGAAAAAGCAGAAAAAGCAGCTAGTGAATTTGGAAGCGAAAATGCAAAGGTATATGTAGACTATAAAGAGCTATTATTAGATGAAAGTATAGACGTAGTTCATGTATGTACACCTAATAGATCACATAGCTTTATTACTGTGGATGTATTAGAGGCTGGTAAGCATGTAATGTGTGAAAAACCAATGGCAAAGACATCAGGCGAAGCGAGAGTTATGCTTGAAGCAGCTAAACGCACAGGTAAAAAACTGACTATAGGTTATCAGAATCGCTTTAGAGGAGACTCAAGATATCTTAAAAAAACCTGTGAAAATGGAACTCTAGGTGATATATATTTCGCAAAAGCACATGCAATAAGAAGAAGAGCAGTTCCAACTTGGGGAGTGTTTCTTAATGAATTTGAACAAGGTGGAGGTCCTTTGATAGATATTGGAACTCATTCTTTAGATTTAACACTATGGATGTTAGATAATTATAAACCTAAATATGTGGTTGGAAATGTATATCATAAGCTTAGCAGTAAGGAAAACGCTGCAAATGCCTGGGGACCTTGGGAACCAGAAAAATTTACTGTAGAAGATTCTGCTTTTGGATTTATCACCATGGAAAATGGAGCAACTATAATTTTAGAATCAAGTTGGGCCTTAAATACTCTTGAAGTTGGCGAAGCTCAGACAACCCTTTGTGGAACAGAGGGTGGAGCTGATATGAAGGATGGTCTTAGGTTAAATGGTGAAAATTTAAGCAGGCTCTATGAAACTAAAATTGATTTTGGTTCTGGCGGAGTGGCTTTCTATGAAGGAGATTCTGAGGACCCAGCAGAGTTTGAAGCAAGACAGTGGATAGATTGTATATTAAAGGATAAAGAACCAGTAGTAACACCAGAGCAAGCTTTGGTAGTTACTGAAATACTTGAAGCAATATATGAGTCTTCTAAAACTGGAAAACCAGTTTACTTAAATAAATAGCATAAATAATTTAAAAAAATGCTTAAGGAAGGGTGTTAATATGTATTTAGGATTTTTAACAGGATGTCTTGGAGGTATACCACTTAAGGAAAAAGCAAAATGGGCAAGTGAGCAAGGTTTTAAAGCTTTAGAACTTTCATGTTGGCCAAGGACTAATAGTAGAGATTATTCAGGCAGTGAAATAGATGTGGCGAATTTTACAGCAGAAGAAGCAAAGGAAATAAAAGAATATTTTAAGGAGTATGGATTAAGTATTTCTTCTCTTGCTTATTATGATAACAATTTAGATAGAGACCTTGAAAAGAGAAGCTTTATAAACAATCACTTTAAAAAGTGTGTTGATGCAGCAGTGCTCCTAGGGGTGCCTGCGGTTGGAACCTTTATAGGAAGAAATATAGATAAATCATTAGAAGAAAATTTTATTGAATTTCAAGTTGTATTTAGCGATTTGGTAACTTATGCTGAAAGAAAAGGAATAAAAGTGATGATTGAAAACTGCCATATGGTTGGATGGCAAGTCGAAGGCCTTCCAGGAACCATTTCTTTCACCCCTGAACTTTGGAGAGAAATGTTTAAAAGAGTTCCCAATAAGAATTTTGGGTTAAATTATGATCCGTCTCATTTAATTGGTATGCTTATAGATTATATTGATCCAATTAAAGAATTTAAAGATAGGATATTCCATGTTCATGCTAAGGATACAGAGGTGTTTGAGGATAAACTAAAACAATATGGTGTGTTTAATAAACAATTAAATAAAAGTCATGAGGATTCTGGTTACTGGGTGCCTAAAATGCCAGGGCTTGGACAGATTAATTGGAAAAGATTTATTTCAGAATTACATGAAATAGGCTATGAGGGAGTAATAAGTATAGAACATGAAGATCCACTTTATGAAGGCAGTGAAGAAAAGGTAAAGCAGGGATTAAAGATTGGAATAGAATACTTAAGCAAATTGGTATAGTCTTAGTTAGGAGATGAAAAGATGAAAATATTCAAAGTAGCTATTATTGGATGTGGAAATATATTTCCAATGCATGCAGAGTCCGTAAAAGCCTTAGAAAATACGAAGATTGTTGCAGTCTGCGATATTAAGGAAGCAAGGGCCAAGGAAAAAGCAAAGCAATATGATTGTAACTTCTATATAGATTATAAAGAGATGCTTTCAAAGGAAGAAATAGATGTGCTGCATATATGTCTTCCTCACTATTTGCATGCTGAGGTTGCCATATACGCTGCAAATCTTCGCAAACATGTTCTTACTGAAAAGCCAATGTCCATTAAACTTGAGGATGCAGAAGCTATGATAAAGGCGGCTAAGGATAATAAAGTTACCCTTGGGGTCATATTTCAAAATAGATACAATCCAGGGTCTCAACTAATAAAAAACACCCTAGAATCCGGAGAACTAGGCAAGATATTATCAGGTAAACTTGAAGTTACTTGGAATAGGTCTGATGAATATTATAGTCAAAGTGATTGGAAGGGTACCTGGGACATGGAGGGTGGCGGAGTTATCATAGATCAAGCTATTCACACTATGGATTTAATGAGGTGGTTTGTTGACAGTGATATAGAGTATATTGATGCAAACATAAGCAACAGAGCTCATGAAATAATCGAGGTAGAAGACTCTGCAGAGGGAGTTATAAAATACAAAAATGGTGTAGTTACTGCTTTTCATGCAATTAATTACTATACCTATGATTCACCAGTGGAAATTGAGCTTCATTGTGAAAAAGGAATAGTGACAATGGTAGGAGATAAAGCTCATGTAAAGCTAAAGGATGGTAGGGAGTTTATTGCTGATAATAATACTTCTGAAACCTTTAACTATGGTAATGGAGCTAAAGGCTATTGGGGCGTAAGTCATTCAAAGCAAATAAAAAATTATTATTCTTCACTTAGTACAGGTCTTCAGCCAGATATTACTGGGGAAGAAGCTATAAAAACACAAAAAATGATATGTAGCATCTATGAATCTGGTAAAAAAAGAGTTAAGATAACATTATAGAAGAAAGTATTAATAGGTATACGAGTAAATGCTTGTATACCTATTTTGATGTAAAAACTTTTGTTCAAAAGAGAAGGCTTTAGGGGGAAGATATTATGCAAGGTAGCTTTGAAAAAACAATATTAGAACCAGACTTTCCTTTTAGACTATTTTTTAATGAAGGATACGTAAGCACTCCTCATCATTGGCATGAAGATATTGAAATTATATATCTAGTAGAGGGCCGAGTTAAGGTAGGTATTAGCAATGATATATATAGTTTAGCCATGGGAGATATATTGTTTATAGGCTCAGGTGCAGTACATTGCTTTTTTGAGGAAATGGAATTAAGTACAAGAGCAGTAATCCAATTTAGGATGTCTATTTATGATACTTTCCTCTCTGGAAATCAGGATACCAGAGCTATTAGGCCCACCTTCAACCAATCTATGCATCTCACTGCTGGAACAGAAATACATGCGTTAATGGAGAGACAAATACAAGAATTAATTAAAGAGTATAGTGAAGGCAAAGAAGGGTACAAGCTTTTCTTAAAGGGAAGATTATATGATTTGGCTGGTATATTACTTCGGTATATGCCAAAGGGTGTGTATTCGAAAGAAGCAGAGAGTAACCAAATGGAGAGACTTAAGAGATTAGATAAAGTATTTCAATATGTT
>JAJYBA010000066.1 GCA_021779235.1 Bacillota bacterium | reverse complement strand
GGAATTTGGAGAAAGAAGGTTGTATATAATTTTCTTTTTTTGTTCACAAAAAATACATTGACTTTATAAATAAAAAATGTAAAATGAATATATGACTGACTAGTCAGTCGAGAAATTATCATTATTAAAACTGTTATAAAAAGTAATAAAATATGTAAAGGATGAGGTGATAATATGAATTTTTTAAAAGTAGCTTGGAGGGATATTTCAAGCATATTTAAAAACAGATTTATACGAGTATCAGTAATAGCAATTATTGTAGTTCCACTTTTATACAGTTTACTTTACCTTGATGCCTTTTGGGATCCATATGCTAGGATTAAGGATATGCCTGTAGCTGTGGTAAACCAAGATAAGGGAAGCACAAAGGATGGAGAGAAAGTTAACTATGGGCAAGATTTAGTAAATAACCTTAAAGAAAAGCAAGAGGTAGGTTGGAGGTTTGTTACAAAAAAACAAGCTGAAGATGGGGTTAAGGGTAAGGATTATTATGCTATGTTCATAATTCCTGAAGACTTTTCACAAAATGCCCTAAGCGCTACTAAAGGCAAACCCGTACAAGCTAAAATATTATATAGTGCAAATGAAAAGAGAAATTTTTTAGCAGCACAGATTAATGGTAAAGTTCTAGATCAACTTAAAGCAGAACTAACTAAAAATATGTCAAAAGAATATACAACAGCAGTATTTGATAGTTTATATGAAATCAAAGATGGTATGAAAAAAGCTTCTGATGGAAGCAAAGAACTGGCTGATGGTTTGGTTACTGCAAAAGATGGTACGAGTCAGTTAAAGGATGGAGTAGGACAGCTTAATAGTAATGTTCCAGAGATGGTAGATGGAGTAGGAAAATTGTTAGTGGGTTCTAATACATTAACTAGCAAACTGGGAGAACTTAAAGCTGAGGTGCCTGCAATGGTAAATGGAGTAGGTCAGCTTAATGGTGGTGCAGACCAACTAAAAAATGGATTATCGCAGCTTAACAATCAAGTTCCAGCTATGGCAACAGGGGTACAAAAGCTTAATGAGGCATATAAAACTCAAATTGTTCCTTCAACTGGACAGCTTAAGGATGGAGCATCACAGCTTGCCTTGGGCCTTGGAGCAGCTAAAGATGGAGCAACTCAGCTATCAGAGGCAGCAACAAAGCTAAATGATGGTGGCGCACTTCTTACAGATGGATCAGGAAAACTTGATGCAGGATATAGCCAAATGAAAACAGGCATAACTGCTATTAAAGATGGAAGTTTACAAGTTGCTGGAGGAGTAGATGCTTTATTAGATAATAGTAAAAAATCTCAAGCAGCATTGCAACAAGCAATAGATGCTCAATTGGGAGCATATTTAAAAGCTCATCCAGAAGCAATGCAAGATGCCAATATGAAAGGGTTTTTAGCTACATTAGATTCATTAAATAAAGCGTCTACAGATGAGAAGAATCTAGCAATGATGAGTGGGCTTCAAACTGGCGCTCATAAAGTAGCAGATGGGGCTAATCAATTAGAGCAGGGATCCACAGCCTTTGTGGATGGTTCACAGAAATTTGCAGAGAGCACTGTTACTTTTGCAAAAGGTGCAGATGAGTTTTCAAAAGGAGCTAAAAGCTTTGCAGAGAAAACAGGTACAGCAGTGGGTGCTGCAACTCAAATTAGTGTGGGTCTAGATAAGCTATATGGGGCTATGAATGGTGAATTTGGAAATGGACTTTCACAGCTTAATGATAAGGTTCCGGCTTTAACTGAAGGTGTAGCGAAGTTATCTGGAGGTTCAGTAGCTTTGTCAGCAGGATTAACAGAGTTTAACGGAAAAATGCCAGCTTTAGCAGACGGAACATCAAAACTAAGTGCAGGTTCAGCTCAGCTTACAGAAGGAATCAGTACTTTAAATGGAAAATTACCTGAGCTAAAAGATGGCGTAAATAAATTATATGATGGTGCTAACAAATTAGATGACGGTATGATAAAACTCGCAGATGGTTCTAAAGAGCTTAATGAAAAGCTTGCTGAGGGCTACAATGACCTTAGCAGTAACTTAAAAAATGATAGTAAAACTATGGGAGCAGCATTCTCAGAACCAGTAGTTATGGATCAGAAAGCAATAGATCCTGTTAAAACTTATGGTGAAGGTTTTACTCCATATTTCATTCCACTATCCTTGTGGGTAGGAGCCTTAATGATGTTCTTTGTAATTACAGATAAGGTAGATGCAGACATTAAAGCAAGACCGGGTGCTGTAGTAGCAGGTAAATTCTTATCCTATGGAGCTATAGGTTTTATGCAGGCAGTGCTTGCAAGTGGAGTTGTAATGTTACTAGGTCTTAGACCCGATAATATAGTATTATACTTCTTATTTAATATTTTCTTATCAAATGTATTTATAGCGATAATTCAATGTCTTGTATTCTTACTGGGACAAGTAGGAAGATTACTAGCAATTGTATTATTAATTCTTCAACTTACTTCTTGTGCAGGTACTTTCCCAATAGAGATTGTGCCTAAATTCTTCAAAGTATTAAATCCAGTTATGCCATTTACTTATGCAGTATCTGGACTCCGAGAAGTAATATCAGGTTTAGATTACGGTGTATTCGCGAAAGATGTAACAGTACTTGCAGCAACATTATTTGCATTCTTATTTATATCTATATTAATGAAGGGACATGCAGATAAAATGCAACAAGTGATACAAGATAGAAAAGAACAAGCAGTAAATACATTATAAAATAAGGAAGGGTAAAGCATTAACTAAATGCTTTATCCTTTTATTAATTTTTTGTAATCAAATTCAGAAGCATTATATTCATTATTGTGCACCCCACTGCTTTAATTGATTAGAGGATCCAATCCAAACAGGAGTACCTTTAGGTATGATTTTAAACAAGCTTTCAATATCAGTGTTGGACATTCGTATACAACCTTTAGAGGCATAAGTGCCTATACTATTAGGTTTATTAGTGCCATGAATACCATAAATCCACCCGTTTTGAATATTTAATCCTAGCCATCTAAAACCTAAGGGATTTGCTGGAATACCACCAGCCACATCAAACCATCTAGGGTTAATAACTTTAGATACAATTTTATATTGCCCCTCTGGAGTATAGTTTGCCTTTTTTCCGGTTGCTATATGGAATTTTTTTATTGGTTTTTTATCTGCTAATAAGGTTAAGGTATTTGAGGTTTTATTAATAGTTATCCAATAACCTTTTGTTGGAGCTTTTTTCACATTAATGGTTTGGCATGGAATTTGAAGTTTTTTAATAGATAAATTCTTATTGATAGTATATAGAGTACTCTTACCTACACGTCCATCAGACTTTAAGCCATTATCTTTTTGAAATTTTATTACTGCATTTTTTGTTTCAGTATCAAAGGTATAATGAGGTTTTGAAATAACATATCCAAGAGCTTTGAGGGACAGATTTATGTTATAAACATCTTCTCCTGTTTGACCTTGATATAACACTCTTTCAAAGGTTAATACATTTTGTAAATTTACCGAGTTTAATACAGCTATTGAGCACTCTTGTTTTGAAAAGGTTATAAATGTTTCGAGGCTCAAAGTATGAGAAATTATAGTATTATTTATACTTTTACAAGCTGGTTTTAAAGCATTAACACTAAAGAAACTTCCCAAAAACATAAACTGAAAAATAAAAAATGTAGAAATACATTTTATAATAAAGTTCATGCTAATCACTCCTGATTTTGAGAATTTTTTAATGATGTAAGTGCGTTTCAGCATTAAATTAAAAGTATGTTTATAGTATAGTATTCATATTTTCTTGTGATCTTTATACCAAGTATGTATTAGTAATTACAATACAAATATCCATAATAAAAATAAAAACAGTAGTTTAACATAATTATATAGATAAATTAATAATTGAATTGAGTGTAAAAGAGTATTTAGTGTCTTCCAGCATATATTAATTTATGATAAAATACAATTATGGTAATAATTGTATTTTTATACTTTTAGGTAACCATTATTATTTGTAGGAGGACAAAAATGAATAATTTTAATGTTAAGAAGGTAATTCAAATAACTTTACTATTAGTATTAATTTCAATAGGGTTTGCTTTAATAGCTGCAAAGATCCATGGACAAAACATATTAACAACAGAGAAGGAAGTGACGGTCTCAAAGGGTAAAGGAAGTATTGATGAAATAAAGGAATTTGATATAAAATCTATAAACAATGTTTTTATTAATACTGTAAGCTCCGATGTTAATATAATTTTATCCAAGGATAATAATATAAAGGTACATTTTTATGGTACAACTTCAGAGTTAAGTAGAGCTCCTAAACTAGAAGCAAATTTAAATGGAGACAAACTTGATATATCAATAAAATACCCAAAACAAATTATGTCTCTAGTTAATTTTAGTTTAAGCACAAAGTTAGATGTATACGTTCCAGAAAACTATAAAAAATCTATGGATATAGAAACAGTATCAGGGGAAGTAAGTATGGATAAGCTTGAGTCAGATAATTTTAAGATTCATACAACCTCAGGAGATGTAAAGATAAATTCCATTGTAGCTGGTGTTTCGGATTTCAGTAGCGTTTCAGGTACTATTGATATAAAAGAACTTTCCTCTAAAAGTAACGGGTTCGACACAACTTCAGGGGATATAAAAATTGAAACTATTACTGGAGATGTAGAAGCACATTCAGTATCAGGAGATATTACAGCCTTATATAAAGAATTTAATAATGAGGTTAAAGCAGAAACAGTTTCAGGAGATGTGAATTTAAGTCTTCCTGAGGGTTCGGAATTCAAGGTTGATTTTAGTACTACATCTGGAGAGTTAGAGAATGATTTCCCACTAGTAATAACAGGAAAAGTGGATAAGAGAGATATTAAAGGAACTGTTGGAAATGGACAGAAAACTATTAGAATAGAAACGACTTCAGGAGATGCCGCTATAAATAAAAGATAAATTTGTTTAATATAAAACACACGCTAGCTTGTGAAGACTAGCATGTGTTTTTAAATGTCATTAAATTTGGTTCTGTATCCGCACTTTCTGCATAGTTCTTCAACTGCTTCCCTTCTGGAAAAGCCATTAAAAATGTCGTTGGCTCTCTGACTTTCAACTATTTCAGAAAAAGGAGTTTCATGAATATTACCTAGGTTAATTACACCTTCTCCATCAAGGCAGCAGGGTACTACTGTACCATCTACTAAGATGGCTACTTGGTTTCTAAGACCATAACAAAAACCAGGACTATTGTCTTCTGGAACTTTTAAATCTGGCCACTGAAATTCATGATCTTGATTTAAGTATACTTTATCACAAATTTTAATACCTCTACCTGGGTGTATTTCCTCTTCAATTTTGTAAGGAAGCTTAAAAGCATTTTCAATTACGGAAAGCAAGTCACGATTTTTCTTAACTTCAAGATTTGTGGTATTATCCTTATCTAGATTCCATAATCTTAGAGAAAATAGAGTATCGGTTGTGGCTATAGCTTCCTTTACAAAGGAAATAATATTATTAATGTATTCATCCTTACAGGTAGCACCTTCATTGCCATCAAAACTGTGCAGAGAAAAATTAATCTGTCTTAGTGAAGGTTTTTTGATTATTTTATCCTTAACTTTGTTTATCAGAGTTCCATTAGTGGTTATATTAACTTTAAAACCTTTTTCATAGCTTAAATCCAAAAATTCATCTAATTTTGGATGCAAAAATGGCTCTCCTTTAACATGAAAATATATATAATCCGTATGAGGCTTTATTTGGTCTAATATTTTACTAAAGGTTTCTAGCTTCATAAATTCAGGAGCCCTACAGGTCTCAGGACAAAAGCTACAGGAAAGGTTACATACATTTGTAATTTCTATATAAAATTTTTTAAACTTTTTCATTTAATATGCTCCAATCATAACTAGACGTTAGGTAATTTATATCAGAAACTATGATACCTATAAAACAAAAAAGATTCAAGCTTATTTAATAATAATACCTAAAAGTCTTGATAATGATATAGCTTGCATAGGAGAAACGATAGAACCAGCTAAATCTTCTATCCTTACTCCAATTCCTTCTATTTCAGAATTAGTGAAATCAATTCCCTTTAGCTTTGTGCCTGCCATTTCAGTTTGCTCTAAATTACAACGAGAGAAGCTCACTTTATCAAAATCAGATTTTTGGAAATCAGCGTTTTGTAGTAAACAATTTTTAAAACTGACTTGCTTGCATCGTAAAAATCTAAGAGAACTATAATGGAAATTACAGCTATCAAAACATACATTTTGAAACGTACTTTCGCTTAAGTTAACTCCAAGTAGCTTACAATTTATCATTTCTACTCTATGAAAAATAGATGCACTAAGATTAGCATTAGATAAATCACAGTTTTCAAATCTAACATCAGTAAGGTCAAGGAAATCAAAGTCTGCCTCTGTGAAGATAACATTTTTGAATATAACCTGATTAAGGCTTACATGTTCTGCACTTTGGCTTTCAATAGAGCAATCAGAAATGATTTTATCAGAGAAAGAGTCTTGATTATTAATAGTGTCATTAAACTGCTTTAATTCATCTAAATCCCTTGGAATTTTGGGAGCTAAGATTTTATAATTAAGTTTTATTTCGTCCATAGTAAAGTCCTCCAATATTATAAATATATAAATAGCAACATAATGTTTTGATGATAATATCTATATAGATTGTAGCATATATAAATTCCAAACTATGATATTATAAAAAATATTAATACATATTTTCTTCAATTACTCCATGAATTTTCGAATGAATAATAATTTGCTATGAAGCTAAAAATATATTAAAAAATGAAAAGGGGAAAGAGATTATGGCGTTATTAGGAAATCCATTCGTTGCAAATGTACCAAGACAGATGTCAAATGAGGAACTAGCGCAAGCAATTCGTGTGGACATTGCTGGTGAACTTGAAGCTATCATTGGCTATGAAGCTCACGCAATGTCTACAGCTGATGAAAGAGTGAAAAAGGTTTTGAATCACATTGCAGATGAAGAAAGAAGACACGTTGGAGAACTTGAGGGAGTTTTGTATATGTTGTCTCAAAAGGATGCTCAATTTATGGAAGAGGGCAAACAAAAAATTAAAGATCAACAAGCTCAAAATTTTCAGCAGCCAATGCAGTAATATTAGTTTTTAAAATATTTATTTGTAATATGATTACCTTAGACATCAACAGTAGTTGATTTAATGCCATCCTTTGGGGTGGCATTTCCAGGTTTTGTTGCCATAACAGTGGAACGTGGATAAAATCCTAATTTTTCATAAAAGGACACTGCATCATTTCCATACACAACAGTCAGTTCAATTTCATCTATATGATTTGAAGCAAACCATGCCATAGCACTATGCATTAATTTAGCACCGAGACCCTTTCCCCTATGTTTTTCATCAACAAAAAGCACTTCTATTTTTCCACTTAATTCTTTACTATAAGCTATGCAAAAGCCGATGATGCTATCTGTTTTTACGTCAGTAAATAATTCGATGTGATATTCACCATAGCTTGCATTTTTTTTATAATTTTCTATACGAGCCTCAAAGGATATTCTTGGATAACTGCCAGAAAAGTATGTAGATTTATTGTTATGATGTTGGTGGAGCTTATCTAATGGTTCTTTTAAGACTTCAATTTCTTCAAGAGAAATAAGCCTAGATACAATTTCCATATTAACACCTCATCTAATATAAATTTTATGATTTTATTTTACAATTTTCTCTAATTCATATCCAAAAGAAACTAGGGAGATGCATTCTATTGATTCTTATCTTGTCCTAGTATAGAAGTTAATAAGGTTCCCATCTGGATCTCTAAAATAGAATGAGCGATTGCCCCATGGTTGAGTTGTAAGAGGTTTTACTATTTCAGCTCCAAGTTGCTGTAA